>DATENN010000290.1:0-4141 GCA_035275045.1 Pyrinomonadaceae bacterium | reverse complement strand
GTTAAATTCGCTCGCACCGGCAATTGCTGAGAGTGAATTTCGCAAGTGTTGCGGCTCCGCGGCATGGACCAGGCAAATGGTGGCGGCGCGGCCGTTTGTTTCATTGGAGCAGATGATTGAGGTCGCTGATCGCGTCTGGTGGTCGCTGCCACAAGATGATTGGCTGGAAGCATTTCGCAGTCATCCAAAAATCGGCGAGAAGAAAGCTGCTGCCGAAACGTCCGCGCAATCAAAACAATGGTCTGCAGCCGAACAAGCAGGCGTAGCGGAGGCTGCCGATTCAACTCTGCAGCAGCTCGGTGAACAAAATCAGCTTTATCAGGAAAAGTTCGGCCACATCTTTATTGTCTGTGCTACGGGAAAAAGTTCTGAAGAGATGCTGGACCACCTTTGTCTACGCCTGAAGAATGAACCAGAGCAAGAACTAAGAATCGCCGCGGGCGAGCAGGCAAAGATTACTCAACTAAGACTTCGAAAACTTATTTTGGATTCGTGAATTTGTCCGTCGTTAGCGTCAGATGAGCACCATTTCAACTCACATTTTAGATGTTGCGCGCGGCGCGCCCGCAAAGGCTGTCGCGGTAGCGTTGTCAGCGCAGAATACGGACGAGAGTTGGACTGAGCTGAGTCACGCCTGGACCGATGACGATGGGCGAGTCAAACCTTTCTTCCTGGTAGGCGAACCGATCGAACGCGGCACCTATCGTCTCGTGTTTGATACGGAGAGTTATTTTTCAGGACTCGACATTGACTGCTTTTATCCACAGGTGACGATTGTTTTCCGAATCGACGACGCTTCGCAGCATTACCACATCCCATTGCTGATTAGCCCGTACGGCTATTCGACGTACCGCGGAAGTTAATGTGGCACAGACTGCAGTGATTCGGGCACAGACTTGAGTCTGTGTAGTTCAAAAAGGACACAGACCAAAGTCTGTGCTACGGAATGAATCTTAATCCGACAACTAGTGAATGGCTCAACTTGATCTTTCGCTGGGTGCATGTGTTTGCCGGCATCATGTGGGTTGGCACAACGTACTACTTCACCTGGCTGGACGCCCGTCTGACAGAAGAAGAAAAGGCAGTCGCCAATACGGGAACCGGCGCGCAAGTTTGGATGGTCCATAGTGGCGGATTCTATGTGGTTGAGAAGCGCAAGGTACCTGATCTGGCTTCGCGAACACTGCACTGGTTTCGCTGGGAGGCGGGCACAACATGGCTTAGCGGCATGGCCTTATTGATTCTGATCTTTTATCTCGGCGGCGGCGCGCTGGTCGATCCTGACGTGTGCGACATAAGCGTCGGCGCCGCCGTGGCGCTGGGAGTAGGCGTCTTGATCGTAGGCTGGCTTGTGTACGACTTGCTCATGCTTTCGCCGCTCGGCAAGAACGAAAAAGCATTCGCTGTGGTCGCTTATGTGTTGTTGGTTGCGATTGCGTTTGCCTTGACGCGATATCTCAGCGCGCGCGCAGCGTATATTCATGTCGGCGCGTTGATGGGAACGATCATGGCCGCAAACGTCTGGATTCGAATTCTGCCATCTCAGAAAAAGATGATTGCCGCGATTAACGCCGGGCAAAAGCCCGATGACAAACTCAGCGCCCAGGCGAAACTGCGTTCAAAACAGAACACGTTCATGGCCGTACCGCTGGTCTTTATCATGATCAGTAATCATTTTCCCGGAGTAACGTATGGCGAGCGTTACAACTGGGCCATTCTCGCGGTGCTGATTCTAGTAGGCTGGATCGCAGCGAAGTTTATTCGAAGGGCATAGAGCTTCGAAAATGGGTAGCACAAGCGCCGTTCAACTGCGCGGTAATTAAAGATTACTGCCGTGCTTGCGATACAAACGGCGGCCAAAAAGCTCTTCGATATTCGTCAGAAACCGAACATGATGTCTGGACTATCACACGCTCTCGTTGGCCTTCAACATCGTGCCAATCCTACTTTGCCAGCGGGAAAATCGGCTCGATATCCACCGGCACACTCACCAATCTGTCCAGCGCTCCCTGCATCGGCGGTCGAATCAACGAGTACTTGTCGAGTATCGCCTTCGCCTTCTCATAAGAACCTTCCGCTTCAATCGTCAAAAGTTCGTGCGTAAGTTTCGTTACCGCGTCTTTAATTTTCGAGTTGTCGACGCTGAATTTGTGCGTGCGCTCGTCGTACTTAATTGCTCCTTCATCGGTGAAGTAGTTGAACTGCATGGCCACGCCACGCGCGTGCGATTCGGTCAAGCCAAATCGCACCGAGCGAAACATGCTGGCGAGATACGTCGTGTAAAGCGTGCGCTGCATCTGTTTATCGATGACGCCTTTATCCAGCAGGTATTGCAGCGCCCAAAGCCCGGTCACATCAGCTTTTGCTTCTTCAATCGATGAATACAGTTCCTTCAATTGCAATCGAACGGTCGTTGCCTGACCGCCGACGTTGATGTTGTGCGGCCCCAGTCCGTGCATCAGCTCGTGCATAAGAATGTGAGTAAAGAAAGCGTCGAATGCGATGGCGCGTTGTTGCGCAGGCGACAGGACTTCACGGGAAATAGGAATCAGCACCTTGTTGAACTTCGCATCCTGAACGTTTTTCAACATGATGCGCGCGGATCCTTTTTCCTTAACCACGCGCTCGTCGTTGGGAAGATTGAAGGCGGCTGTTTGCACGCCGTTGTTGCCTTCGCCTGAAGCGAAAACTTCGTTAACGACGCGCATTGGCGACGACTCGCCAAGCTTGGGATTGCGATAACGCGCTTCCATCGGCAGGTTATTTTCGAGTTCCTGCAAATGCTGGCTGAATTTTTCCAGCTTCGCGCTTTCAGCCGCATCGGTTAAAGTTACATACGCTTCAAAAGCCGCCTTGTAACCAAACAGTTCGTCTTCATAGGTCTCGTATGGACCAATAGTGACGTCGATTGGCGCTTTCAGATCCATCCACGCCACATCACTGGCGTAGTAGTCGTTAGACAAAAATGCATCAGCGCGTTTGTTTAGGAAGTCTTTGAGAGTCGCATTGGTCGTTAAAGCCGCGGCTTCGCGCAGCAACTTCGCGGCCGGTTCGAGAAATTCTCGATACGCTTCGCTGTACGGCACCGTCATTAATTTGCCGCCGTCGTTGCGGCGAACCACATAAAAATAGCCAGTTGCTTTCTCTTTATCCGCGGGCGACAGTTCATTGAGCCAGGCATTGAACTCGTCCTTGGTTATGTCGTCGGTGTAGAAATTTGCTTGCGGCGGTTTTTCGTGCGGCACACCTTCAATGAACGGTTCGTTATTATCCAGCCTCGACCATGGACCATCATTAATCAAAAAGTAATGCAGCAATTGTCGCCCGCGCGGAGTTTTGTCCGCCTCAAGTTTGGTCTGCAGCGCATCGTTGCCGCTCCAAACCTGGCGCAGAAAGAGTGGGTCGAGCAATTTCGCGGCGGCGATGATTTTTGTAAGTGCCTGACGGTCGCGCGCGGAAAGGGTCGCAAGATTTGCCGTCAATGTCGTCGGCGCGAAGCGCGCGATGTTTTTCGCGAGTTCCGCATCGCCAGATGGCTTTTTCGTGTTTCGTCTTTGCATGCCGGAAATGCTGGTTAGAAAAAAAGTGCTGATTAATGAGAGAGCAATAAAGAATTTCAAATTTAACCTCCGCTGTGGCAACAGACTTGAGTCTTGGAAAAGTCTGTATTACTCAAAAAGTTTTTTACAATTTCTGCCGGTTATTCAGAATTTTTACGAATGAGCCCGAGCGTAACTCAGCCACGGTCAACCCGGATAACTCGACCGCTTCTTCTTCAGTCAGCGCGCCGCTGTTGATAGCTCGCAAAAAATAATTCAGCAGTCCCTGACCGGTGGCCGCGTCGTCAAACACATCACCTACCAGGGTGGCTTTGGCTGCCTTGTCAACAAAATTTTTCAAACGTTCCGAAGCCGCGTCCAGGCTTTCAAGAAAAAATGCGTAGACTGCCGCATACCGCGTGGGCAATTGCGCCGGGTGCAAATCCCAGCCCTGATAAAAACCGTTTTGCAGCGAATGTTGCACGTGATCGTAGTGTAGCTTCCAGGCGCGATGGACCACGTCGCGATTTTCGGTGATTTGTTCGGGTGTTAACGCGATGCCACCTTCAACAAAACGATGCGGTGCGACCGGCATGATGTTG
>DATENN010000289.1:0-6116 GCA_035275045.1 Pyrinomonadaceae bacterium | reverse complement strand
CTCTTAGCTCGTTGTGGCCCACCAGGACCATGCCGTTGTATTCGAAACCGAGCCTGCGCGTTAGTTCTGAGTAGGCCGGCACTTCCTCGTGACGACGGTGTTATCACCTGTGCTTGCGAGTATTTCCACGTGTTTGTCTCTTAACTTAAGCACGTGTTCAGACTATCTCAAGGAGATGGCCCGTCTTTTCCTTTTTAGTGCGCAGGTAATCCCTGGCTGGAGGCGTCGACAAAGTTTCGAGCGGAACGCGCTCGACGACCTTGAGCCCCATTTCTTCGAGCGCTCGGATTTTCTCTGGATTTTTGACATTAACCGGACAGCATTAACACCCAGATGGGCCAGGATCTCGGCGCATTGTTCGTAGCAGCGCAGGTACTGCCAGTCCTAACTGCTCGTTTGCCTCGATTGTATCCGCGCCTTCATCTTGCAGCGCGTAAGCACGATACGCGTCCGGTGCTTAGCGTTCGATGCTGTGAAGCCCTTAAACGCGTCGCCAAAGGCGCGCGATTGCAAAGCCGGCGCCTACCAGCAAGGCGCCGCTGACGATTGGATGTAGCGAGGCCTTCGTATAAAGTGCGGATTCGGCAACGTGGCCGGGATATTCGCCTCGTTCTCTACCATCGCTTGAAGCCGCGTGCAGACTATCGCGCCTGGCAGCAGGCCGCGGACGGTCCGATTGCTGCAAGTCGAACATCGTCGCTTCCATGACTTTGTCGGTCAGCCGCGGCGCGTAATGACTTGACTCGGCTAAGACTTTACCGCCGCCGCCAACGTAAACATCACGCCGTGAATGTTCAGCGCAGTGCAAGATCGCTTCCCCTACCGTTTCCGGAGCATAAACGGGTGGCGGATTCAGCGGCTCAACCGGGAGTAAGTTTTTTGCGTGCTCAATATAAGGCGTGTCGATAGCGCTTGGCTTAATCAAAGTCACGCTGACCGGCGCGTTTTCCTGCTCAAGTTCCATGCGCAATGCGTCCGTGTAGCCTTTCACCGCGTGTTTGGATGCGCAGTACGTTCCCTGGATCGGAATAGCGCGATCGGAAAGCACGCTGCCCACATTAATTAGCGCGCCGCCTCCTTTTTTCAGATGCTCGCAGGCGACGGTGGAACCATGGACCACGCCCCAGTAATTGGTTTCGAACAAACGCCGGTGATCTTCCAGCGTTTGATCGAGCACCGGACCGTAGATTGAGACGCCGGCGTTATTGACCCAGGTATCGAATCCTCCGAACCGGATGATCGCTTCCGCGGCAATGCGTTTGACGTCGTCGATGTTCGACACGTCACCGGCGACGAAGATTGCCTGGCCACCTGCGGAATTAATGTCCTGCGTCACTCGCTCCAGGGCTTCGCCATTTCGCGCGTTCAGCACGAGCCGGGCGCCGCGCTTTGCGGCCATACGCGCGGTGACCAGCCCGATGCCCGACGACGCACCTGTGATTACCAGGACTTGATCTTCAAGTCGCTTCAGTTGCATTTAATTTGCACCCCTTGAATTCTAAACTTCGTTCTGACCTATTTCATTCTCCAGCCACGCGGTCGCCTGTTCGAGTATCGACGGCGACTCCGTGTTTGAAGACCATCTCACCGCCTAACCAGCCGGAGATTGAGATCAGAATAATCCCGAGCACTGACAAAGCAAGTGGAATCGTGTAGTTGCCACTCACGAGTGCAGAACCGCTCGTGGTGCGCAAATAAAAACTTGCGGCAAATACCAACAGCGCGATCACGTTAAGACGCGCGTGCCAATTAGCGATCTTGACCACCGACTTGTCTGTGATTGATAGCCAATCAATAAGACCGGGTACCGCCGCAGCCGCTGCACCGATGATACCGGCCAGCAACGCGTAAAAAGCGATGTAATCTCGCCACACCAAGTTGCCGCGCCACAGATAGATCAGATCTGACACGAACGAAAAAACCCAAAGCGCTATCGGGAACGGAATAAGCATTGGGTGGACCGGATGTCCACCGATACTAGCAGGACTTGCCATTGCTGGTTCTCCTTTCTGCGATACAAATATCGGGTGAAGTGTTTCCGATGTCACGTTATTTAAATTTCGCTGGATATTGACTGATGATTCCCTCGCTCAACATGTCAGCCATGTGCAGGATTTGCTCGTGCACCTTGTCATAGGCGGCAACGTCTGCGGCCCAATTACCCTGAAGCCGCGCCACAACTTCTTCAGTCGTCCGGTTCAAATGGTCGTGCATCATCTGTCGCATTTCTGCCTGCGGCCAACTTTTCGGATTTGCCTTGCTTAGAAAGTCCGCGATTTGATCGGCATTAGCGAACCAACGTTTCGTCGCATCATCCTGCTTGGCCTTATCACCCGCCTTGGCAGCGGTCACAATCTCCGCGGCGGTAGTGATGTGTTCTTTCAATAGCGCGGTTAGTTGGTTCCCTGCCGCTTCGCCGTAGTAGGGCTTGATCGCATTGCCAATATCCACCTGATTTTGTAGCAAGCGATTTGTGGCAGCATCTTTGTCTGGTAGATCTGCCGCGGCGCTGATGATGAAAATGCGTGTCCAGGTGATGTGATCTTCCCAGAGTTTATCCATCGCATCCTGAAACGCCGCTGCCTTTGAGTGTTCGGCTGCCGGCTTTGCAGATGCAGGGGGCGTAAATGCAATATTCAATGAAATCAACAGAGCAAATAGAAACAGACACTTGACTAGACGGTTCATCTCTACCTCCTTTTCGAATCACGGTTACTTCAAATTGGGGGAATTTTCAGAGTCGCCGGTGCGCGCACCACCTGCCGCACTAGTGCGTCTTTAGCTGAACGCAACAGCGTTTCTAAGGGGACGTTTTTGTAAGGAGAACCATCTTAGGCTACGCCCTAAGAATGAAAATGTAAAGTAATCCGGTTGTCGAATTTAGTAGTGTCGTAATTTCATTTTTACTCTGTGCGTTCTCCGTGTCTTCTGTGCCTCGGTGGTAATTTTATTAGCGAATTCTTTACCACAAAGGCACGGAGTCCACAGAGGTTGCACAGAGACTTCGGGTGTAGCCAAACACTAATCGGCATTTGCGTACCGACAAATCTCCAATCTTGCGACGCGGTCGCTAACGCTCCCGGTTGCGACTTTGTTTACTCAAGTCGCGCGAGATAATTTTGTGCGAAGCGTGTCTAACCATTAAGAGCAGCGCTATTTTTGTCCGCACCGACAAGGGCCTTATATAATCGGCTCGCGATACCCCGAACGAAGTGAACTAATTTTTAAGATGAGGCAAATATGAGCGTACCTACGGGTTTCAAAGGACTCCGCTTTCCTTGTGAGTGTGTTTCTTCCAGTGGTGACGGCTACAGTGATCCGTGGGCCGAGATCACAAAAAACAAACTGCTGCCCGATGGAACCAAAGAACAGATTCTGAATGTCGTGGCCCAGGGGCCAAAAACAGTCACTCAAATTGCCGAAGCGCTTGGCCTTGCCGGCCCAAGCATCCACACGCACGTCGGCGACCTGCTGCGCAGTGAACTTTTGCGCGAAGCCATTGAGCCGGACAAGCTCCATCCTGCCGAGCGTTACTATGAACCTAACTTCCCCGTGTTCAAGGCCGAAGAATGCGCTGAGTTTCGGACGCTTTGCGAAGAGATGAGCGCGGAACTGGCTGCGCTGTTTGAGAGAAATCAGAAGAAGATGGATCGCGCTTTCCGCCAAACCGGCCTCTCGCAACAAGGCTGGGAATTATCGGACGTCACACAGTGCCTGTTCGCGAATATGTATCGCGGCGCGCGCGCTGAACTGGAAGAGCGCGGTTTGCTCTCGCGTCGTGAAAAACATAAGAACGGTGTCGCCTGGATTTTTTGGGCAGAGCAGCCGAAAAACGAAGGACGCTCCAGGAAAAAGTCTCACCGGTAATCCAGCGCCCGCCGGATGCAATTGGTTTTGGGGCCCAGCGTCCATCACGCGCTTAGGTAGTGCGCCCTGATTTGTATTGAAACTCATTCTGGAATTGTTGATAGCCTCGCGCGCGGAAGCAAACCGATGAAGTTTGCTTTACGAAACCAATCGAGGCATTCCCCGGACCTGGCCCTTCAATGACGAACCTAAGCGATAAAATCAAAATCGCGCTGGATGAAAGTCGCATTCTCGTGCTTGGCACACAGATTCTGCTTGGCTTCCAATATCGCGCTTTCTTTGAAGAAGGTTTTACCGCGCTTCCTCGCCTTTCTCAGAATCTGAAACTCATTGCCCTCGTCCTTTTGTTGTTAGCGATCGCTTTGATCATGTGGCCGAGCGCTTATCACCGCGTGGTCGCGCGCGGCGCTGACTCGGAAGCGGTTCACTGGTTCGCCACGCGCGTAATGGATTTCGCGCTATTGCCAGTGGCCGGAGCGTTGGCGCTTGATTTCTATGTTATGGGCGCAAAGGTTCTGGGCGTCAGCGCGGGGCTTGCATTCGCAATTGCAATCGGGCTGGCTGCATTGCTGTTATGGTTCGGCTATGCCCTTTTGGAAAGGTGGCATTTGTGTAAGGAGAAATCGAGACGTACCAAAAAACCGGAGAATCAAAGGATGGAAAAGACTCCGCTACACAAGAGAGTCGATCAAGTGCTGACAGAAACGCGAGTTGTGCTGCCCGGTGCGCAGGCGCTGATGGGCTTTCAGTTCGCGACGATGCTGCTTGGGGCGTTTGATAAATTACCGGCGTCTTCGAAGTACATCCATCTGGCGAGCCTGGGTCTGATGACGCTCACAGTGATCATATTAATGACGCCCGCTGCGCATCATCGCTTAGTTGAGCGAGGCGAAGACACCGAGCACTTTCACGCGATCGCCACACTGATGTTACTCGCCGCTATGGTTACGCTGCCGCTGGGAATGTGTGGTGATCTATTCGTAGTGGTGCTGAAAGTGACCGGGTCGATGTCGTTCGCCATCGCAGCGAGCGGGACCGTACTCGCAATCTTTTATGGATTGTGGTTTGGATTTACAACTTATTGGAGAGGCAGGTTGAGCTAACGGGCTGAGGCGGCGGGCTTTCAAAAGAATCTTTTTTTCCTTATCTGCGATCCGAGTCCTCATGCCTCAGAAGCTAAGCTTCAATCCAAACTGGGCCTGCCGCGGATCAAACGCTTGAGTCGGCTGACCGAGAGTCGGGAGCGGCGTAGTTCCTGGGCCAAAAGTGTTATTGGGAACGCCGAAGTTTGCTCGATTGAAAATATTAAAGCCTTCAGCGAAAAGGTCCAGGCCAACTCGCTCCGTAATGCGGAAGCGACGACGAAGACGAAGATCAAAAGAAGCGAAGTCGAACCCTCTTCCAGTGTTGCGGCCCACGCCCACCGGTCGATCGTTATTGTTCGTATCGAAGTTGCGATCGCTTCCCAGCAGAATGTTGAACGGCAGTCGCGATGCGTATGTGAATATGTAACTCACCTGGAAACCACGCAGCGCGCGCTTCAGTCCCTCGCCCTTACTGCCTTTAGGTGCTTCAAACGTACCGCTCAATACCAGCCGATGACGCTGATCGTTGTCAGACCGTCCCATGTCGTCGCGGACATTGAAGTTATTCTGTGGCGTCGAAAAGAAAAAATTGCCTGCGTCATCCGTAGTCTTCGACAGAGTATACGAAGCTCTCAAACTCGCCCATGTTGAAGCGCGTTTGTTGAAAGAGACAACCATGCCGTTGTAATAGGAATCGCCCGAGCTTTCAAACCGGCCAATGTTGCCCCAATTCGGATCGGGCCGGCCGAGATTGGGAAGGCCCGCAGAAGCAGGAACGGTTGGCACGTTTACATTGCGCGAAAGAATGATATGCAAAGCGCGCAAGTGGAGATAGCCAACCGAGACTAACGCGTTGCCGGGAAGCTCGCGTTCGATCTGCACATTCGCCTGCTCGCTATAGCTTGTCTCGATATTCGGATCGATGCGTGTAATGTTTGGTTTCGTCGGTAGCGTTGTCGGCTGTGCTGCCAATACCTTGGGGAAAACCGGCGCACCGGCTTCGGTTGGTGAAAGCTGAATCACCAGATACTTAGAGCCGTCTCTCTGCAACGCGTTTGATGTAGCCCGGAGTGGAATACGATCGTAGTAGAGTCCAAAGCTGCCGCGTATGACTGTTTTGCGATCACCGGGAGCGTACGCAAATCCCAGTCGCGGCGCTATGTT
>DATENN010000288.1:0-16650 GCA_035275045.1 Pyrinomonadaceae bacterium | reverse complement strand
GCACAATCCATACGAAGGCGGCTGAGTTCAGCGAACGTCCGCCCCCGCCGTTGCTGGCGCAACCGGTGACTTCTGCTAACGGTATTAATTATGTTTTGGTGGCAGAGATGCCGATGGAAATGCGCAATCCGCCTTTGCGCGATCACGCCTTGCACCTGCTGGCGATACTCGCAGTCAGCGGTTTGTTTTGTTATTGGCTTGCACGCTACTTGACGTCGCCAATAACGCGATTGCGGGCCGCGACGTACGAACTGGCGCGCGGCAATCTCAGCGCACGTGTTGGTCCATCGCTCGGCAGTCGCAGGGATGAACTAGTTTCCCTTGCGGCCGATTTCGATCAAATGGCTGAAAAAATCGAGTCGTTAGTCAACAGCCAGCGCCGGTTATTGGGTGACATTTCGCATGAGTTACGTTCGCCACTCGCGCGCATGAATGTGGCCCTCGAACTGGCAAAACAGCGCTCCGGCGGCGAAGCGCAGGTGGCTTTGCAACGAATCGAACGTGAGGCGGAAACTCTAAATGAAATGATCGGGCAACTGCTGGCGCTGACACGCCTCGAGAGTCACGCGGAAAACATTGAGACGAGCCAGTTTGATCTCGCGCGCCTGCTGGCTGAGATCATCGAGGATGCAGATTTTGAAGCCGCGAACCGGCAACGCGCGGTGAAGTTGTCATCGTCTGGAACGTGCGACATTGTCGGTAACGAACAACTGCTACGGCGGGCGATTGAGAACGTGATCCGCAACGGTGTGCAGTACACGGCGCCCGCCACTGATGTGGAAGTCAAACTGAGCTGTGAACAAAACACGGCAACCGTTACAGTTCGCGATCATGGACCGGGCGTTCCGAATGAAGTGCTCGACAAACTGTTCCGTCCCTTTTATCGCGTCGATGAAGCGCGCGATCGGGATAGTGGCGGTACGGGATTAGGACTATCGATCGCGGATCGCGCCGTTCGTCTGCACGGCGGAAATATCCAGGCCACGAATGCGACCGGAGGCGGGTTGATGATTACGATTAGCTTGCCGGGGGCGAACAGCTGTTAGCAACAATAGGCAGTGAACAGTAAACGGTGAGCGGCGAACGCTTAAGAGCAAACGGCTTGCAGTGACTCTAATGCTATCACCCTGCAAGCCGCTTGCTGCTTTTGTTTTCTGTTTCGTGTTTCCTGTGTCCCTACTTAACGTCCACACCCAAATTCCACAGCAGGAACGAATAGATATCAGCAGATTGTTCGATTGCCTTTGTCGTGCTGCTCGCGCCGTGGCCTGATTTGGTATCGATGCGTATCAGGATCGGATTGGGACCACCCTGCGCCGCTTGCAGTGCCGCCGCATATTTAAAATTATGCGCCGGCACCACGCGGTCATCGTGATCCGCCGTCGTGATTAGGGTCGCCGGATAGCTCACGCCCGGTTTGATGTTGTGAATCGGCGAGTATGCATACAGCGCCTTGAACTCAGCTTCGTTAGCGCTGGAACCGTAGTCGGCAATCCAGTTCCAACCGATTGTGAACTTGTGGAAGCGCAGCATGTCCATGACACCAGCCTGCTCGACCACCGCGCGGAACAGTTCCGGCCGTTGGTTGGCGACGGCGCCGACCAACAGACCACCGTTCGATCCGCCCTGAATCGCGAGTTTCGCCGGCGAAGTGTACTTGTTCTTTATCAGGTACTCAGCGGCTGCAATGAAGTCGTCAAAAACATTTTGCTTCTTCAGCTTGGTACCGGCTTCGTGCCATTTTTCGCCATACTCGCCGCCGCCGCGCATGTTTGCCGAGGCATAGACTACGCCCTGTTCGAGAAGCGCCAGGCGCAACGGGCTGAAGGTTGGGAAGGTGGTGATGTTGAATCCACCGTACCCGTACAGCAGCGTCGGATTGTTGCCATCGAGCTTAATTCCCTTTTTGTGGACCAGAAACATCGGCACGCGCGTGCCGTCTTTACTGGTGTAAAACACTTCTGACGTTTCAAAGTCGCCGGATTTGAAACCCGGAATTTCAGGCTCGCGAAAGACCGTCGACTTTTTCGAGTCGATGTCGTAGCGATAAATCGTTGGCGGAAAATTAAACGAAGTGAAGGTATAGAACGTGACCTTGTCGTCATGTCTGCCGCCGAAGCCGCCGACGGTTCCCAACCCGGGAAGTTTGATTTCGTTTTCCAGTTTACCGTCGAGACTGTAAACGTAGACTCGCGCGGCGACGTCTTTTAGATAACCGACAAACAATTTGCCTCCCACGAGGTTTGCAAAATCGATTGGTTCGGGTTTCTCAGGAATGACGTCTTTCCAGTTTGCTTCCGCGGGATTCTGTGGATCGAAAAGAAACACGCGTCCATTGGGTGCCTTGTGATCCGTGTAGATCAAAAACTTGTCGCCGGCGTTATCAAGCACGCCGTAACTGTCGTCGCCGATATCGGCGACGATCGGTTTGAAGGCAGTGCCGGGTTCCGAAGCTTCGCGATAAAACAGCGCATTACCTTTCTTGCCCTTACCGCGTTCCGAGATCGTCAGGAACACATAACGCTCGTCGTCGCTAACACCGACGTTGTGGAAACGCTGCGGGTTGGCGGGATCTTCATAGATCAACTTGTCGTCCGCTTGTGACGTTCCCAGTTTGTGATAAAAAATCTGATGGTTCTCGTTCTTCGCAGTCAGCTCGTGTCCTTTTTCCGGAGCGGGATAGCGGCTGTAATAGAAGCCGTCACCTTGCCACGAAATTCCGGAGCTCTTCATCCACTCAACGTGATCCGTTTGCAACTGCTTGCTTGCCGTGTCGAGCACGTAAACATCGTTCCAGTCTGAACCGCCCTGCGAGACGCCGTACGCCAAATATTTTCCATCTTTGGAAAGGGCAACCGAACCCAGACGAGTCGTCCCGTCCGCCGAAAGTTTGTTGGGATCGAGCAGCACTTCCGCTTGACCATCCAGGCCTTTTTGCCGATACCAAACACTTTGGTTCTGCAAACCGTCATTCTTGGTGTAGAAAAAGTAGTCGCCACGACGCGACGGAGCCGAGTACTTCGGATAGTTATAAAGCGCAGTCAACCGGTCTTTAATTTTTTGCCGGTAAGGAATTGTATCCAGATAAGCAAACGTGACTTTGTTTTGCGCTTCGACCCACGCGGTCACCTCGGGGGCTCGGTCATCTTCCAACCACCGGTATGGGTCGGCTACCTTGGTTCCAAAGTAATCATCAACCGTTGTGCCCGGCTTCGAGTCGGGATAAACAAGCTTTGGAGCGACGCTGCGGCCGTCTGTTGAGGCAGCAAGACGCGTTTGATTCTGCGCGCCCGCAAAAGGGGAAAACGTTGAGACCGCTAGCGCGACTGCGCCGGCAACGATAACCGCAATCAACGCCGGCCGAAACCAGGCGGTGACCACAGATCTGCCGGGACTACTTCTCTTCATAGGAATATCTCCTGAGGAAAAAATTATGACTGGTTGGAACCGTGATGTCCGGGAAGACGCGCCTACTTTAATTCAGTCCGTGTCGATTTTCAAAGTGCGTTCCCGCGATTCCAAAATGTTGCAAGCGCATCCGGTTATCCAGTGGTATCATGCTGGCGCTTAAACCCCGAGCACTCTCCCCAAAAAACCGATTCCGTTTCGGATTGGAGTGCTTATGAAAAGGTTTATCTCTTCCTCAATCAAATATCGCTTCCTGCTGCCGCTGATCGTCCTCGTTTGTTTGCCATTTCTGCACGCGCGCCTCAGCTCGCAGACGCGTGAGCGGACTGTAAAACCGGTGCCGGCGTCGAGTCCGGCAGAAGTTGTGAAAGTCGACGTCGATCTAGTGACTATCGACGCCTTGGTTTTACAGAAGAAGACCGCGCGTGCTGTAGGAGATCTAAAGCCGGCCGACTTCGTTATTCAGGAAGACGGAACCAAGCAACAGCTTACACAGTTCAGTCAGGACACGTTGCCATTGTCCGTGGTTTTGTTAATTGATCGCGGTGGCTGCATCGATCCATTCGGCTCGGCCGTACGCCAGGCAGCTAACAATGCGTTATCCCGACTAAAGCCTACGGACGAAGTGGCAGTGATGACGTACCACGACGATGTGCAACTGCTACAGGAGTTCACTCGCGATCGCGGCGCCATCAACGATGCGCTGAATAGAATTCCGGGCCACGATGATTGGGCCGATCACTGTCTTAACAAGGCGTTTGCAGAAGCGGCAGACTATGTGGTCAAGGCCGGTAATCCGGTAGGCCGGCGCGTCATCATTGCCATCACCGGCATCACGCGAAATCTCGACTGCGGGCATGGACCATCGGGTAAAGCCGCCCGAACGGCAATCTACGAATCAGGCAGCGTTGTTTGCGGCATCGTCCCGACGACGTTGGTCCAACGCCTGGAAAATCGTTATATGGTGATGGGTGTAGGTGCATTCAAAGTCTTCGGTGCGAAGACCATGGACATCAAACAACTGGCGGATGAAACCGGGGGCGAGGTGATGGAAGACAAGCCGGAAAAACTTGATGCCAGCTTTAATACTCTTATCGAACACTTGCGCACGCGTTATAACCTCGCGTTTGTATCTACTAACAAAAAGCGCGACGGTACGCTGCGTAAATTAAAAGTTGACCTGACACCCGAAGCGCAAAAGACGCGTGGCAAATTAGTGGTAAAGGCGCGCCACGCGTACATCGCTCCAAAAGAAAAATAATTTCAACGGTCAGTGGTGAGCAAACTCGAAGACGAATTCGATAATCCGTTCCCGGAACCAGTAGCGGTTCCGATCACTGACGTTTTTGATCTACACGCCTTTCAGCCGCGCGATGTGAAGCTTGTGACCGAGGAATATCTCGAGCAGGCACGTGCGTCGGGATTTCGCGTGGTCCGCATCGTCCACGGTAAGGGCGTAGGCGTGCAGCGCGAAATAGTAAGAAGAATCCTGGCCGAAAAGCCTTTTGTGATTGATTTTAGTGATGCACCGCCGGAAGCTGGTGGTTGGGGAGCGACAATCGTCAGACTCAGCCTGGATGATTCAAATCAATAATCCTTCAATTAATTCGCTCAACCAACGCATATCGATGGGCTTAGTTACATAAGCGTTAAAGCCGGCTGCCTTTGCGTCATCCCGCAGCGCAGATTCCTGGTGCGCCGTCACCGCAATAACGGGGACCGATTTGAGGCCATCGTGAGCTCGAATTTTTTCGGTAGCTGCAATTCCATCCATCACCGGAAGACTAAGGTCCATCAGGATGATATCTGGACTCTCGCGCTGGGCAATTTCGACAGCTAGCCCGCCATTCTCTGCTTCCAGTACACGATAACCGAGCTGCTCAAGTTCCAGCCGCATAAAGTAGCGCGCGTCTTCCGAGTCTTCGACGACCAACACTGTGCGATTTTGCGATTCGGCGTCTGTCATTGGGGTAGTTTTAGCAGGAACTCCCGGGGGTCCAAATCTGAATGATCGGAATTGTTTTGGAGTGATTCGAATGTAAGTCGCGGCCTGAGTTCTGTCAAGAACGTGGTGTTCTGAACGTAATTCGACGAAACCAACGGTCCGCAAAAATCGTAAAGCGGCTAGAGGCCAATTTCGGACCGGAGAAATCCCATGAAAAGAATAGTTATTGTCGTGCTGTTAGTTGCGATTGCAGGAATCGCGGGTATCGTGCGATCTCGCCCGCGGACTTTTGGCGGAGTCCGTAATCTTTCGCACGCAATCCACGAAGACCGATCGGCAACGACAGCGCGAGATGAAGTCCGCAAGTCTTTCGAACTCTCTTCAGGCGCTCGAGTCGAAGTGAGGGGCATTAATGGTGCAGTCAAAATCGAAACGTCCGATCGCAAAACCGCCGAGGTCTTCATCGAACGTTTTGGCGCCAGCCAGGAAGTGCTCGATCGCCGCAAGATCGTCATTGATTCGACCAGCGACAGCCTGACGATTCACGGCGAAAAAGGCGACACTAGCTTTTTCGAACGGCTTTTTGGATCGAGTCCAACCGAGCGCGTCACGCTTCAACTGCCACGATCGATTAGCCTGGCGGTAAAAGGAGTTAACG
The DNA here is from genome assembly GCA_035275045.1 of Pyrinomonadaceae bacterium. Taxonomy (GTDB): domain Bacteria; phylum Acidobacteriota; class Blastocatellia; order Pyrinomonadales; family Pyrinomonadaceae; genus PSRF01. Next base: position 10,639 of record DATENN010000288.1, on the reverse strand, counting down.
GCTCGGTAAGTTCCGGCGAACTCGAAGGTCCGGTTGAAGTGGTGGGCGTCAATGGCAAAGTGGACGTGGCCCAGGCATCAGGCGCGGCGAGTTTCAAAGGCATCAATGGTCAGGTTGCAGTGGCCCTGAAACAGATTGATCGCGGAGGCGTGGAGATCACGGGTGTCAACGGGAACGTTGAGCTGCAATTGAGCGACGGCGTGAATGCAAATCTCGACGCGCGAGGTATGAATGGAGCCGTGATTTCTGAACTGGCAGGCGTGACGGTGGACAAGCGACAGCACGGACGCTACACGGCGCAAATTGGCAGCGGCGGAAACTCGATTTCAGCGGCCGGTATCAACGGAAATATCCGTTTGACACGAATGATGGTCGGGGCCAGTGGTGATCAATAGCCAAGGCAATTTGCGTCAGAGTCTTCGCTTTGAAGGTCGTAATAACGTCTTGTCAACGCTGTTTTGCCCAAGCCAACGTGTGGCACAAACGCGCCGGCGACAGCACGAGCTGACATTATCACTTGCCAATCTTTGAAAATTTTAAGTTAAGGATTGGATACTCTTTCCAATCCTTGAAGTCATAGTGCCACCATTCCGGTTCATAGACGGCGAACCCTTCTGTCACCATCTCCGCTCGCAGCAGATCACGCAGACGTTTCGCTTCAGGCGGCGCGCAGCTGTAACCGATGTGCGCGCGCTCTGTCATTTCATCGTATTCGCTCGGCATGTTTACTTCCCTTCCCGTGCGCAAATCGAAAAGCGACAAGTCAACTGCGCAGCCGCGATTATGTCTTGAGCCTTTTGCAGGATCGGCGACGAAAATCTTTTTATCTTCCGGCGTGGCGTCCCAAAAAATTTTCGTCACCGACCAGGGCCGGTAAGCGTCGAATACCACCAGACCATAACCTTGTTTGCGGAGCGCTTGATTAACGCGGGCGAGTGCTTCGGCCGCTGGTCTTTGCAGAAAGGCACGGGCCTCGGTATAAACTGGCCTGCCTAAAAAGTTTTTTTTGGTTGCGTATCGAATGTCGAGCTTAATCGTGGGATCGAGCTTAATAATCTCAACGAGATCCGGCGTCCGAAAGGGACCTGTTTCCTGCGGCGGCTGCTGGGCGCGGGCGATCATAAGGATCGCAACAACCATGATCAAAGCGATTTGAAGGCGACGCATACAATTTGCTCCTTAACTTGACCCGCAATTGAACCGGTCAAAAAAACCAGCTATAAGAGTCCGCTGGTACATTTCAAGATCAAACACGGAGAATTTGCTTGCCACAGAGTAGACATCGCAAAAATACCAAATCAAAGAAGCGGCCAAAAGGTTCGTACGTCGCATCGCGCACGCCGGCGCCTGTAGGGCGAAATCGACAGACACAAATAATTGCCATTGTGCTTATCTTGCTGCTGGCGGCCGCGGCAGCCTTTTATCTCTTCAAATTTCGAGGTAAGTCCGCCGGCAATGAAGTGACTACCGCGTCAGGATTAAAGTATGTGGATATGGTCGAAGGCACGGGCGCAGCGCCGCAGACCGGACAAACGGTTTCGGTGAATTACATCGGCACCCTTGAGAACGGGACCAAGTTCGACAGTTCATACGATCACGGACGTCCATATGAGTTCCGCATCGGCATGGGGAGTGTAATAAAAGGCTGGGACGAAGGTTTGATGTCGATGAAGGTCGGCGGCAAGCGCAAATTAATCATTCCGCCTGCGCTCGGTTACGGCTTGCGCGGTTCTCCGCCCTCAATTCCGCCCAATTCAACTTTGATCTTTGAAGTGGAACTGTTGGGAATCAAGTAGGTAGAGTCCCCGCTGCCTCTGATCTAGCATTACGATTGCAATCTGTTTGCAAATCGATCCATCCATCCTCACATCGTAAACCCATCGAGTAAACTCTGAATCTCTCCTTGTTGGCCCCGCCCTCTGTTTGAAATTTGAAATGAGGAGTTAGTTATGAAGACCAAGCGGTTAAGCGGATTTATCCAGCTTCTAACAGTAGCTGTTTTTGTTCTGGCGTTAACAGTGTCCGCGATCGGTCAAGGCCGCGGGCGCGGCGGCGGTGTTGGTGGCGGCGCAAGCAGCGGCCACGGTGGACCACCTCCGGGCGTCGGGGTGGATCGTGGACTAGGGAATGCTTCGTCGCGATCGAACGGTCGTTCTGACGACGGTTTGGGGAATGCTTCCGATCGTTCAAACGGAAGATCGGACATGGGCTTGGAACGCGCGCGACTGGCGGGCGATAACCTGCGTCGAGCGGATCGCGATTTACGTGCCCATCCGGGAATCACCCACACGCTGCATACGAATGCGAATGATCTGCGTGAAGGCTATCAGGCGGCCCTGGTTTCGAATCCTAGTCTGACTTTTGGCCAATACGTTGCCGCCACGCGCCTGGCTCAAAATCTTGGCGGCCGCTTTCCGGCGATTACGCGAAGCGCGATCCTTGATGGCCTCGCTTCCGGAAAGAGTATTGGTCGTACGCTACAGGATTTGGGTCTTACTTCGCACGAAGCAAACGACGCTAAAAAGCAGGCAGACCGCGAAATCAAACGCGGCCGCGAATGAAGAATCAATTTGGTCACTACGCTTCGGGCCTGCAGCGCTGCTGCCGGCCCTTTTTGTTTGGCTGCTCAATCACTTTGCGGAAGATGGCGTTTGCCTAGTTGCAGTAGCAGAGTTAATCTCGTCCTCTACTTATACAACTGAAGAGGCATCTCGATGAGCGCAGAAACGTTGACAATCACGGACAATCGTACCGGCAAACAATATGAAGTCCCGATCGCTGACGGCACGATCAAGGCGATGGATCTGCGCCAGATAAAAATGTCTGACGACGATTTCGGCCTGATGACCTACGACCCGGCATTCATGAACACCGCCTCGTGCAAAAGCCGCATCACTTACATTGATGGCGATAACGGAGTTTTGGAGTATCGCGGCTATCCCATCGATCAGTTGGCCGAGAAGAGCAGCTATCTTGAAGTTGCTTACCTGTTGCTGCACGGCGAATTGCCCGACGAAGCGCAATTAAAAGAATGGACCCGCAACATCACTTACCACACGTTCATCAACGAAAACATCAAGACCGTAATGGATGGGTTTCACTACAACGCTCATCCGATGGGAATGTTCGAAGCCACTCTCGGCGCGCTGTCAACTTTTTATCCCGACGCAAAACAGATTTTCGATGTTGAATGCCGGCGAAAACAAATCTTCCGTTTAGTCGCAAAAGTACCGACGATTGCAGCCTTCGCTTACCGGCACCGCATTGGAATGCAGTATGCGTATCCCGATAACGACCTGGGTTACGAGGGCAACTTTCTCAACATGATGTTTAAGACGACCGAGTTGAAGTACCAACCCAACCCGGTGCTCGAGCGCGCTCTTTCCGTTCTATTCATTCTGCACGCGGACCACGAACAAAATTGCAGTACGAATGCGATGCGAAGCATCGGCAGCGCGCATACTGATCCTTTCTCGGCATTGGGCGGGGCGGCGGCAGCCTTGTATGGACCATTGCACGGCGGCGCGAATGAAATGGTTTTGCGCATGCTGAACGAGATTGGTTCAAAGGACAAAATTCCTGAATACATTAAGCGAGTTAAGGCCGGCGAATTCCGCCTGATGGGTTTTGGTCACCGCGTCTACAAGAATTACGACCCGCGCGCCCGCATAATCAAGCAGGTTGCGGATGAAGTTTTTGAAGTAACCGGTAAAGATCCAATGCTCGAAATTGCGTTGGAGCTTGAACGGATCGCACTCGAGGATGAGTACTTTGTGAAGCGCCGTTTGTATCCGAATGTGGATTTCTATTCCGGGATCATTTACCGGGCGATGCGTTTTCCGGTCGATATGTTTCCTGTGCTGTTTGCCATTCCGCGCACGTCAGGATGGCTGGCCCAGTGGGTTGAGATGCTGGAAGATCCGGATCAAAAAATCGCTCGGCCGCGACAGATTTATTTGGGACACAAGACGCGTGATTATGTGCCGATGGAAAAACGAAACACGCAAAGCGGCGCGGCGAGTGCGTGAAGATTAGGGGAGAATGGTGCACGCGGCAGGGCTCGAACCTGCGACCTTTTGATTCGAAGTCAAACGCTCTATCCAACTGAGCTACGCGTGCGTGGCGTGAATCGTGAATCGTCAATCGTCAATCGTAAATAGTGAATCGTTAATACGTTGAATGTATTTAACCAGAATTTGATCCGCAGTTCGCATCGTTTGGTTTTTACTATTCACGACTTACGATTCACGATTCACGAATCTACTTCCCTTGAAACTCTTTACGAATGAACTTAATCAGATCGTTCATTTCCACGGCCGTTAATTTATCTTTGAACGCGGGCATGCCGTCGCCGCCCTTCTGAATCTGTTTCAGAAAGTCTTCATCCGGATGATTGACCGCATGACCTTCGCGCAGGTTCGGCACTTTCAATTTCTTGCCGTCAACCGTCTTAAGCCCGCCGCTTCCGTCTTCACTGTGACAGCCTTCGCAATTCTTCTTAAAGATCGCGCGCGTGCTCGCAAACTCGTCCATATTCACCGCGGGCGATGGTGTGTTCATTGGTCCATTACGCGTAACCGGCTCGTCTGCCGGCGGCTTGCTGCACGCACCTAGGACTAACGAAGCAGCGACGATGAACAGCGCATAAGCCAAAGCCTTCATGCTTTTGATCTCCCGGACCTTCTGCAAATTTGAGCAGGCAGTATAACAAAAAGCAGCGATTCCGGGCGTCATCACCGGGCATGATTAAACTTTCAAGCTAAGTACGCGCGGCGTGGCCGGTTGCAAACCGCGGCAGGACTCGGCAGAATACTTTTGCTTTTGAAACGTCACTCTCGGGTCTGCATCTTCACGGCATTTTGAGGTCAATGGAATGAGTACGGACAAAGAACAAGGAAATCCGACCCGAGGTTCATTGCGTCTCGCGCCCAATTGCGTTGAGTTGGAAGAACATAAAGCCCGGCTGCCGCGGCAATTCGTTAACTTCACGTTCTATCACGCGCGCCCTGAGTGGCGCATGCTGCCGGAAGATGAAAAACAACGGTGCAAAAAAGAGTTCGTGACGACGGTTGAAAAATTTCATCCACCGCTGCTGATTCACACCTACTCAACAATTGGCCTGCGCAGCCACGTTGACTTCATGATCTGGCGTATTGGTTACGAACTTGATCCAATTCAGGAAATGACTTCGCAGCTGAATCACACTGAGATGGCGAAGTACCTTGAGCCGGCGCAATCGTTTTTATCGATGACCAAGCGATCGATGTACATCGATAAGGACAATCCCGAACATGACGAGGATCGTTTGCATATCGTGCCGGGCAAGTCGGATTACCTTTTTGTCTATCCGTTTGTGAAGACGCGCGAATGGTATTCGAGAACTCCCGACCAGCGTCAGGAAATGATGGACGAACATATCCGCATTGGAACGAAGTATCGCTCGGTAAAACTTCACACCACGTATTCCTTCGGACTCGACGACCAGGAATTTGTAGTCGCTTTCGAGACTGACAAGCCAGCGGATTTTCTTGACCTGGTCCAGGAGCTGCGCGAGACGAAAGCGAGCTCGTACACGTTGCGCGACACGCCAATGTTCACCTGCCGCCAGCGAACGTTGGCGGAATGCCTTGAGGCGCTGGGATAACAGAGACGCAGCTTACAAAAATTTACTTTGGCGGGACGCAGCGTTCCGCAAACAGGTGGCGTGGCCACCTTTTTCTTTAACCCGAGCTCCTTTCTCAATGTCTTTACCCGCACGAATCTTAATCCTTGTCTTCTTTCTGGCTATCGCGTCCGCAGCCGAGCGGACCACACGTTGCCAAACCGCGCCGCTGCCTCGCGAGTATCTCTGGTACGAGACGGAAGACATGCGCGGGTTCGCCACGCAGGCCAACGGCGAGCCGGTGCTGAATCCCTCGTGGATGAATTTGCCGCGCGCCAAGGCGCCGGGCTGGGCCATGAATGGTACCGGCACGTCTGCCGAGTGGACGCAGGGTGGCGAGAGCGGTTGGAACTCAGCGGCGGCCAGTGCGGATGAGGCAAGCGCGACGATCTATCAGGACATCGAAATTCCCCGCCCGGGTCGGTATCGCATTTGGCTGCGTTACGCGGATTGGGCCAACAAGAGCGAAACATTTTCCGTGATCGTCAACCAGCAAGGCCGCGAACTCTTCCGGCATGAATTCGGCACGGCTGACCGCGTCGATCCACATGACGAAGTCAGTCTGTACTGGCAATGGTCCTTCACCTGGGACAGTGCGGACGCGCAATTGCAAAAAGGCCCTGCGCGTGTATCGATTGTCATTGATAAGCCCGCGGAAGCGCGTCGTCATGTCGACTGCTTTCTGCTGACGAATGATCCTGACTTCACGCCGTCAGGCAGAGCTAAACCGGATTTTGCTGCGATGCGTTACCTGCGAGGGTGGTCCAACACTCGCACTCCGTTGTCCGCGTTACTATCACCCTCGAGTACTAATTCGATCCAGTTTCGTCATCCAACGATCGCAGGTCGCGATTTCCTTATGCCCTGGAACATCGCGCCGGAATTTTGGAACCTTTATGACAAATCCGCGAACGAACGCCCGCTCTATCCGTTCAATGCCGAGCCCGTCGATCAGTTTGTCGAAAAATATAAAGGCGCGCGCGACGTGCCAATCTTTAATTCGAAGCTCGTCGTGCCCGTCGTGCACATCAACAACCTGCCCGCCTACTTGAAAGAAGGCAGCGCGTTTTTGCGTTTCCTGCGCGAGACGAAAAGTCCCTTTGCGATCAACATCAATTACGGAGCGGCGACGCTGTCGGACGAGGACGGCCGTGCGGCATGGAAGTTACTCGACGGCGAATTGAAGGACCAGTTTATTGGCTGGATATCGGGCGAGAGTGTTGGTTATGTCTGGGAACAAGCGCCGGAGCACTTGAAAGTTTCGGGAAACATGTCGCGCACTGAATTGCTTGACGCATATCACACGTTTTATGAAGAGGCATTGACGAGAAAGTGGTCCAACACGTTTCACGCCGACACGGGTGCGATGTGGAACAAACTGATTCCCGCGCAATCTACTTCCAGCACCAGCTTCTCGCACGCACTCGCAGGCTGGGGCGTTCGCGTGCTCGGACTCGAGACCGCCGCCGTGCAGCCAATGTTTGCGATGCGCACAGCCTTCACGCGCGGCGCGGCCAGGCAATACGGTGGTGCATTTCTTTATTATCACGCGCCGAATTTCGGCGATACCGCGACCACTTTTACGCGCGCCCAGAATTTTGCGGGGCCCGACAATTTCTTTCATTCACGATACGGCGTAACCATGGGTCCGTCGCTGTCCTGGTATCGCAAGTCTTACTACTTTTATTACATGTCTGGGGCGTCGGCTATCTATCTGGAACAAGGCGGCGATCAATTCTTTAAGCCGGGTCCGGGTGAACACGAATTTCAATTGAATCCGCTGGGACGGATTACGAACGAGTTTGTTCATTTCGCTGAAAAACATCCCGACCGCGGCGTCCCATACACGCCGGTAGCGTTCCTGCTCGACCCTGCGCACGGTTGGGACATGACCGATTACCCACAATGGCCGTTCGGAGTTTCCCAAATCACTCGAGCCGACCGCGCACTGAAGGAGTTATTCAGCGTTGCGTACTATCCGGGCGCAGTCGTCGAGGGCGAACCGGCGTCAGGCGATAGACAGGCGTTCGTCAACAGTATCTTCGGCGACGCGTTCGATGTGCTGGTTGCGTCGGACGCGCCGGCAGTCAGCGATGCAAAGAAATCGGTCGCAATAACCTCGGCTGCAAACAAACGAACTCCACGTCAAACAAAACCGACTGTTCCGTATGAAGGAAGTGATGCCAACGCCGGCGTCCGACCGGCGCGGCAGTCGACCCCGCCGGCAGCGATAAACTATCGCGAGTTGCTCGGCTCGTATCGCGCCCTCGTCGTCGGCGGTCGCATTAAGTGGTCGCCAGAGTGGATTGGACGTTTGGAAGATTTCGTGCGCTCGGGTGGTACTGTGGTCTTGAATGCTGCGCAGCTTGAGGGCTTACCATCGCAGTTGACCGGCATCAGGTTGACGGGAGAAAAGGTCGAAACGGATAACGCGCATTGTTTAGCTGCTGCTGAGGGCGATCAAGATCTGCACGGCCAAATGTTTCGTTACGAGAAACTTGAACTAAAGGGCGCAGTGAATTTAATTACCGCCGGCAACGGCGATCCGCTCGTGACTACCATCAAGATCGGTCAGGGCATGGTAGTTTTTTGTGCGTTGCCGGACTTGCTGGGCGAAGACGAACGAATAACTCCGTTCGCAGCCCATATGTTGACCCATGTCTTTGCCAACGCGCTGCCGATCAGGGTCACCGGCGATGTCGAATATTTAGTCAACCGCAAAGCGGACGCTTGGGTCGTTACGTTGATTAACAATAATGGCGTGATCAAGCCACAACAGGGCATGGCCCAGGTCGACCGCAACGCAATTGTAACGGCGACCATCAGTGTACCTGGCCGGGGCACTTCCTTCGCGACTGATTGGATCGATGATTCGCGATTAGAGATGACGCGTGCCGACGGGATGAGAACGGTGAATGTGAAGCTTCATCCCGGTGGCATTTCGATTATCGAGTTTAAGGATAATTAGCGAACTAGCTAACTAATGACTGTTGCCGTTTGTTTTTCGCACCGCTCTTTTTACTTCAACCTCAGCCGCGGTCAATCGCACTTCGTCGGTTTCCGGAACATCGCTGGCGCCATTCTGTCGAGCAGCGGGAACACCAAGGACGTGCCGTTGCAGTGCTGCGTCCGCAATTTCCGCTTGCCCACTTAAATTCAAGAGCTTGATCACGGCGCGGCGCACCTCATCATTTTCGTGTTCCTCAATAGCCTTGACCAAAGGTTCAACTTCACCGGTCTTGGCCATGACAAAGAGGATCGAAAGCGAGTTGTAGGTTTCCTCCCGGCTCTCGCTCACCAGATTTTCGATTGCTTCAGCGGCCACACCAGACGTGGCGATCGCCATTCCGATATTGCGGCGTCGTTCGTCAGTTCCCTCTTCCATCGCGCGGTTAAAAAGATCGACGGTTCGCGCGGGATCAAGTCTGCGTAAGGCTCGAGCGGCAGCGTTACGGACATGCGTGGAAGAATCGTCGAACGCATTCGCGATTAGGTTAAAAGCATCACTCGAGCGTGAGCGGCCGAGTTCGGCGACCGCGGCAGCGCGCTTGTACGGATCGATGCTGGAAAGATATGCCGTGATCGCGGCCGGCACTTCGGCCCCGTGGTGCGCCGCCCCGGTTGAAGCCGCCACGGCTTCGCTGCCGGTATCGAACTGCGAAGTTGCTGCGCCACGAATTTCCGGTTCAAGCGCTGGGACGTTAACAATTTTCGGGATTTCGCTTGTCGAAAATTGCTCCGCCGTGGCGAGCGCTTGTTGTTCCACCTCGTATTGTTCGCGCACTTCGCGGAACCGCGCCTCTACTTCTTTTCGCCGCAAGATTGCAGCTTCCAACCGCGGCCGTTCTTCCTCCTCCAGCCGGTGGAACATCTCAATCTCTTCTTTAATGCGTTTCTCTTGTTCCGCGCGCGCTTGTGCTTCTACTGCGACAGTGCGGCGGGTCGATTCCAAACGCGCAAGCATTTGCTCTTCCTCGAGCGTTCGCGCGTGCGCTTCAGCTTCAATACGCTGCAATTTTTCAGCAGCAAGTTTGTACGCTTCCTCCGAAGTATGCTTGCGCATCTCGGCTTCTTCGATTCGCTTGCGGGTCTCGGCGTCGGAAATGCGCACGCTCTCGATCTCGGCTTGCAACTGCTTTGCTTTTTCAGCGCGTTGCTTCGCCTCAGCTTCCGATTTCTGTCTCAGCTCCGTCAGTTCTCGCAAACGCTGCTGCTCTTGCTCCGTGACGCGGCGCGTTTCTTCATGTATCCGTTCCTGCTCTTCCTTCCCGCGGCGTTGAGTCTCTTCAAGCCGGCGTCGTTCGTTCGCCAACCGCTCATTGATCTCGGACTCGAGCTGTAACCGTTCAGCTTCCGCCTGGTTGCGCGCCTCTTCCGCCGCTTTCATGCGAGCGCGCGCTTCAACCAGCAGCTCGGCTTCCTTTTCAGCTTTGGCGCGAGCGGTTTCGACTTCAGCGCGACGATGCGCGACTTTTTCAAACGCAGCCCTTAGCGTTTCTTCATCGCGGCGCAGTTTTTCCAGTTCCGATTGATGTTGTTCAGTAGCTTCCTGACGAACGCGTTTCGCTTCTGACAACTGGCTGGCTTCCGCCGCTTCGGCGCGCGCCCTCTCGACCTTGAGGCGATCTCGTACAAGTTGATCGGCAGCCTGCCGCCGGCGCGAAACTTCAAGACGCAGCCGCGCTTCTTCATCCGCCAGACGTTGAGTTTCTTTTTCCGCCGCTATCCGCGCTTTAAGCTCGCGAGAAATAGCGTTTGCGTCTTCCATTTGTCGGCGCTCGGCCTCCAACGCCGCCTGCTTACGCTGTTGCTCTTCCTCTTCACGCCGGGCAAGCGCTGTGGCCCTTAGCTTGGCGTCGGCTTCAACGTGTTGACGAATTTCCTTTTCGGCTTGTTTGCGTGCGTTGACGGTAGCGACTACCTGTTGCTCGAGCTCTTTAAGTTTTGCGCGCACCTCGTTTTCGGCAACGAGTAATT
>DATENN010000287.1:0-14263 GCA_035275045.1 Pyrinomonadaceae bacterium | reverse complement strand
GTGCAGTCCCAACAGACCCATCGCGGCCAACATGAGGATTCCGTTGCCTGCTCCAAAATATCCGCCGTACATCGACGAAAAAAACTGAAACATTATTGCGCCTAACCACCAGGATGCCTGCGGTTCGGAAACTATCGGTTGCAATCGCAGGCGCCGCGTAATGGCTCCCTGGGCCATAAATAACAGAGTCGCAAATAGAATTAGAAACGGCACGAGGCGCGCGAATGTCGGTGACGGCGTCCAGATCAATAACCAGGCGCCAATCGCACCGCCGATAACGCTGGTCGTGCCGAGCCGAAATAGAATGCGCGAGCTATGCTCGAGCTCACGCCGGTAACCGAATAGGCCGCCAAACAGGCCCGGCCACAAGGCGACCGTACTGGTTGCATTGGCAACTTTCGGATCTAATCCGAGCCAAATTAGAACGGGAAACGTGATAAGCGTGCCGCCGCCGGCGATTGAATTAATGACGCCGGCAGCAAATGCCGCGGCGATCATCGTGATGGAGTGCAGCAGTTGTGTGTTCAATGTGCCGAAGCGATTTTCGACGTGCCGGCAAGGTTGTTAGAACGAGGTCATGTTAAGATGATTTCTTAATCAAACAAAACCAGTGGGAGGAAATATGGCTGACGTGAGCATTCGTCCATCTAAGAATGGGCCATACATTGTTGAGGGAGCGGTCGACCTTTACGATACGGATGGCAATAGAATTACTGTTGATAAACCGCGAATGGCTTTGTGCCGTTGTGGCGCTTCATCCAACAAGCCGTTCTGTGACGGCACACATAGCAAGATCGGGTTTGTCGCGTCCGAATCGATCAATCCGGAGAGTGCAGAGTAAACCGAATAGATCACATTCTAATTTTTCTTTTGGTTCTTTATGGCGCCGCGAATATTCAGGAACGCCAGGCACAGTTGGAGAAAGATCAGGGCATAAGCTCGATCATGCGCGCCCCAAATGATCCAAAGCACGTTACTTAACAGGAAAAACCAGAACGCCCAGTTGCGCTTGAGTTTCTTTTGCGAAGCAATCAGCCATGCGGCCACAACCGTCACGGCCATGGCCGGCCATTGCACCGCATCGATCAAGTCCATTTAGCTAGTTTGCGTCACAGTGTCGTATCTGCCAAGTTCGACTTGTACTTCGTATTTGTCTGCCGGTCGTTGATTTCTATGTAGACATAACTAGGTGGGACTACGCCTTCCTCAAGCGCAAACCAAATTCCGTGGAGGTCCGCGGACTTACCAAGCGCACAGAAACCGTAAAGGCGGTTTCCTCTTGAGTCGAAGAAGTCGACCCACGAGCGCGCCGCGTGAGTGTTCTGACCGCACGGAGGCAGAGCGGGTGCTTGCGCAAACATGTCGTCCGGATAATCTGCCTTGTTCAGCACATCATAGCTATAACGAATCCAATTTTTTCCGTTTGCTGTATAGGCGTCGGTTCCGGTTGCGTAAAGGATTGGGTTCGGTAGCGGCGGCGCGGCTGATCCAATCTGTGCCGTCGAGATAGCCAGCAATAGCAAGGATCCCAGAAACATTAACGATCGCTTCATTGTAATCATCATGGGGATAGTTTCCTTTTTGTGAGAACACTTCGAACTTGATGTTTCCTGATTAATGTTCGCCGCGAAAGGCTGCAGCGGGATTGGAGTGACCGAAATTCATCCTCTTATTAGGGGAAAGAAGACGCAAAGTCAATACTTGGTCAGCAAATTCTTACCAGCGAAATTCTTTACAGCAACAGTGTGTCGACTCGATGGGCATGGACCATGTTTTCGCAAGGCGACCAAGCGAAGACAGTAAAGCGGCCATCCTGCGAAGCCACCAATGCCAGGGCCTCGCGCTGATCATGAACGAACTGGGCCGCCGATAAGTGTCGCGTGCCGCCGTGCTGAACCGGTGGCACTACGACGGCTTGGTTTCCGATTACCGGCTCAGTCAAAACCATTTGTTCAACCTGCGCGTTTCCCGGCGAGCGGTGAATCTTCGCGCCAAACGCCATCACTTCATACCGCTCGTTAATCACCGTGGCACCATCGACCGCCGTTAAACCGGCGACGGTGTCGACAGCTTTTCGCACCGCGGTTTCCCACGAGTTCTCCACGCGCTCCTGTTCGTCCAACTTGACCAGCTCGGCTAAGCTTGAAAACGACGGTGCAACCGAATACAAAACCGGATGAACGATCGACTTGCGCCACTCATCGTCCCCGGAAGGCACCACCAACAGCGAACCGCCTCGCCCATGCGCGCGCATCGATGCCGCCAGTTGCACCAGCACATTCACCAGATATCGGGGTTCGGCCGGATCGGCTGCCGCATTGAATGCTAATAACGCCTTGAGGAGTGCCGGACAATCGGGCAGGCTGGTTCCTTGCTCATCAATGACCTTCACTTGTTCGCCCATCAAGACGGCAACATTCGCGTATTTGCCGAAACCGCTGGCGCGGCGGTGTTTGATTACCAGCAGACCGGGCTCAACGTCTTCAAGAACAAATCCGAAACTCGGCACAGTGCGCGTGACGCCCCAGATCATTAATGGTCCATCCTGCGCGCCGTCGCGGTACCACACCGCGAGGTGAATTCCCGGACGTTCGACGGCGGGCGCCAGCTTAGTCAGCACCTGCGGGACCAGCGGCAACGGCTGTTCAAACCGTAACGGCGTGCCGGCTTGCTCCGGAGACAAAAACGCCAGCGTAATCTTCGGAAAGCGACTTTCTTCGGGACGCAAACTGGCCCAGAAGGTGGCATCGATCATCTGTTGCACCGCGCGTGCGTTCGGCGCCGGAGCCAGATCTCGTTCGCCGCGCGCTCGCGCCTGTGAGAGATGCCTTACAAAATGCGCTTCAATTGTCGAAGCGGCCGCAAGGCCTGCCTGGTAAGTTGCTGTGCGACTCATCGATTGTCAGTGACGAGGGGAGCGTTTCACTTGCCGGTGAATAAAGTCTGTTCATCCACGAAACAGAGTCCATTTCCCCATGGATCGTCGGCGTAAAAAGAAAGTTCGCCCCAGGGGCGCTTTAACATTTCGCCGGCGGCTGCATCGTGGACCCGGTCTTTGGACAGGCAATCAAGTTCTTTTGCGCGGTTAAAGACCACTTCGAGGTCCGGAACCGCAAAATAAATGTAGTCGGGATTGGCTTTGGCCTCTTCTCCGCCGGCGGTGACATCAACGACGGCAAGTATGACGGCGCCGCAGTCGAAATAATGACGTGACCCGCGTGGTATTCTGCGTCCGGGATTATCAAGAAGCTTCGCGTAAAACGCCGACGCTTTGTCGAGATCCGACACCTGAACGACGACGCGGAAGAGTTTGCAGCTCACATTGCTACCTCCGGTTGATTGATTTTGGCGATTGTGATGTTGTTTTATGCGCGCGTCAAACCTACATTGTGGCTTGCGGCAAACGTCGTTGTGAGATGTCAGTTGCTTTGTAGCGCCCAGAGAACCTGGAGCCAAATTGGGTTTGAGGTGCAAAAAGACGATGGGCGCCGACCTCCCCCAAGACCGGCGCCCTTGCCTTTATCTCAGTTCTCCCATGGAGAATTAACGATGCGGGATGGTAGCTTCCCCGAAACGGCCAATGGTTGCAGTAACCTTGCAAAGTTTTCACGCCGCCGTAACAAAAAGTTTCCAAACAGTTTTCTAGACCAGCAAGCGACGCAGGTCGCGCTAAGGTAACCAGCTAATGCCCGAACACATCATCAGCAGCTACGGCTCATGGAAATCGCCGATAACATCGGATTTAATTGTCAGCGGCAGCGTCGGACTGAACCAGCCGACCATCGATGGCGACGACGTTTATTGGATTGAAATGCGACCTTCCGAGGGTGGTCGCAGCGTCATCGTGAAATGCGATGCAAAGGGCGTGCAAACGGACGTTACGCCGACCGACTTCAACGCGCGCACGCGCGTGCACGAGTACGGCGGCGGCGACTACATAGTTAGTGACCGTGACGTCTATTTTTCGAACTTCACCGATCAAAACCTTTATGCGCAGTCGAATGGCTCGGCGCCCAGACGGGTGACGAACGAGGCGGACATGCGTTATGCCGACATGATCGTTGACAAGTCGCGTAACAGGTTGATTTGCGTGCGGGAAGATCACACACAAAAGGGAAAGGAAGCAGTCAACACGCTGGTTGGTATAGATCTGGCCAGCGGAGCGGCCACGGTGCTTGTTTCAGGAAACGATTTTTATTCATCGCCAAGACTGAACGCCGCCGCGGACCGTTTTGCATGGCTGACCTGGAACCATCCCAACATGCCGTGGGACGGATGCGAATTATGGACCGCGACCGTTGCACCCGACGGCTCACTTGACGAGCAAATGCTGGTCGCAGGCGGAAACGAAGAATCAATCTTTCATCCGCAGTGGTCGCCGGACGGCGATCTCTATTTCGTTTCCGATCGAAATGGCTGGTGGAACCTTTACCGGCTAGGCAAGGCCGGCGTCGAGGTGGTGATTGACAGGCAAGCTGATTTTGGTATGCCGCAGTGGGGATTCGGCATGTCGACCTACGGGATTGAGTCTGCGGCGAATTTAATTTGTGCGTATGTCGAGCGAGGCATTTGGAAACTGGGCATCGTCGATACACGTTCCTGCGATCTCAAATCAGTCGAATGTCCTTACACCGACATCAGTTTTGTGCGCGCGGCGCCGGGACGTGCAGTGATGCGGGCGGGCTCGCCCACTGAGCCCGCCTCGATCGTCTCGTTCGATCTAAAGCACGGAACTTTTTCGGTGTTGAAAAAAGCAAACAACATTCAGGTCGACAACGGATATCTTG
The DNA here is from genome assembly GCA_035275045.1 of Pyrinomonadaceae bacterium. Taxonomy (GTDB): domain Bacteria; phylum Acidobacteriota; class Blastocatellia; order Pyrinomonadales; family Pyrinomonadaceae; genus PSRF01. Next base: position 9,476 of record DATENN010000287.1, on the reverse strand, counting down.
CTAAGCCGGAAACAATCGAGTTCCCAACTGAAGACGGTCTGACGGCGCACGGTTTTTTTTACCGGCCGGCAAATGCGATCTACCGAGCGCCAAACGAAGAACGCGCACCGCTTTTGGTCCTGAGTCATGGCGGACCGACAGCCGCAGCAAGCACCACCAAAAATCTAATCATCCAATATTGGACCAGCCGTGGCATCGGAGTTTTAGATGTTAACTATGGCGGCAGCACCGGGTTTGGTCGCGAGTACCGCAACCGGTTGCAAGGTAAGTGGGGCATAGTCGACGTCGATGATTGCATTAATGGGGCTCGGTATCTGGTCGCGCGTGGCGATGCAGATTCAGACCGGCTCATGATCAGTGGCGGCAGCGCCGGTGGTTACACGACGCTGTGCGCGTTGACGTTTCGCAATCTATTCAAAGCGGGCGCCAGCTACTATGGCGTCAGCGACGCCGAAGCGCTCGACGAAGATACGCACAAATTTGAATCGCGTTACTCGAACGGCTTGATTGGCCCATATCCGGAAGCTCGCCAACTCTATTACGATCGGTCGCCAATCCATTTTGTCGACCGCTTGTCGTGTCCCGTGATTTTCTTTCAGGGTTTGGAGGACAAAGTCGTTCCGCCGAATCAAGCGGAAAAGATGGTGGCCGCACTACAGGAAAAAGGAATTCCGGTCGCGTACGTTCCGTTTGCGGGCGAGCAGCACGGCTTTCGCCAGGCGCAGAACATCAAACGCGCTCTCGACGGCGAATTCTATTTCTATTCGAAGGTGTTTGGCTTCGAACCCGCCGAGACGCTTGAACCGGTAGAGATTCAAAATCTTTCAGCGGTGGGAACAGCACGGACCTAGCGCTCAATACAGGGGTGGGTCTGCAATCGTGGCTGCTCCGCCGCCATGATCGCCCGCGCGCATGATTGCCGTTTCGTCGATGAAGAACGAGCGTTTGCCCGTTTTCTCGTATTCGATTGGAACTGCGGTAGCTTCGAATTTGTTCGTTGAAACACTAAGTTCGACGCGATATCCGTACCGCTGCAAAATGTCGTCGCTAATCAACTTCTCTTTCATTAACTGATCCAGCGTTCCGTAATTGCCATCGCCAATCGCAGCTTTATACGTTTCTTCAGCGGATACGAGTGTTCGTAGAGTGCTTTCCGCCGCCGCTTCATTCGCACTTAACGATCGATTGTTTGCGCCATTCAACGCACTCGTCAACATTAACGAAACCAAACTCTTCGGCACATGCAACTCGTGCAGCGGACCGGATCCCTCGTTTGAAACCGAATAGGAAACGGGCTCCATCATTGCCAGTTGGGCGGCCGCCTCTGCGGAAACATTATCAGCGCGCAGGTTGAAACCGTATTTCTGGATCAACGTTGGTGACACGAAGATCTGGGCCAACACTTCTCGCGCCTGCCAGCGCCTGGCATTTCTAAAGTGAGCATTCCCAGCCAAAGTTTCATTATCCAAATAAGAGATGACTGCACGGCGAATGACGTCGGGACTTGCCGCCAGGATTAAATAGTCGCCGACAAAAGCGTAGGCGAAAGCATTAGCGTAACTGACGATTTCGGTGTCGCCTTTTCGTTCTGTCTGGGCCAACGCGCTGGCTCCCTTCAATCCGACTGCGTCCAATAACTTTGGCAGCAGGCGGCGGACGCCGTCCTTGTCCTTTATAGACAACGCTAAGATTGGATCGGGATCCGGCTCCTTCGTTTTTGACGGCGTGGCGTCCGGCGCCGCCGCGGTGTTCGCAGCCTCCAGAGGTTTTGTAGCGAAGGCTAAAGCCAATTCATTGCCGAACATCGGCAATACCTCGTCCTTAATCTTCATGCCCAATTTCTTTTCGTATTCAGCGAACACTAAAGCTGTACCGGAGGTGCTGATTGTCGGCGAGTTGTTCGATCGTTGATCGCCGCTTGTCAGAATCGTCTTGTTGAGCGTTTCGTAAATTTGCGGTATGTCCAATGAGGCCGAAACGAACAACGTACAATCTGCGGGCAAAACACTAGCCGCCTGAGGCGCGATTGGCGGACCGGACATGAAGTGCGGCAGGAACGGCAACGGCAAAATGCCTGCTGCGTTGTTGCCAAAAATTAGCGCGCGAACGACGTATGCCTCGTCTTCGAAATTTGCCGCAGCTGCGATCGCATCGGGCCATTTTGACTGCCCAGCAAACAAGGCTGAGTACATTGCGGTCGAAAGCGTGTTCAACGCCTGCACATCCTGCGAGTTAGCAGGTGTCGTCAACTGAGGATTGTTCGCGTCCGCCGTATCCGCGACATTCGCTGCCACAATGACTTCCGGAGTTGCGACCGGCTCTTGCTCGACTTCTGAATCATCGACATCGCTCGAAGGCTCCGGCTGTACCTTTTGCGCTTCTTCCTGTCGGCGTTTTTGTTCTTCCTCCTCTGACTTCCGGCGTTGCGCTTGCGCGGCCTCTTCTTCGACCGCAATCGTTTTGCTGTCGATGAAGAGGAACAAAGACTCAGCGGCGAAACGAGTTCTGGCGATCACAAAGTTAGGTTCCTCTGCCACAAATTTCACCCCGCGCGGTCTCAATAACTGCAATGAAAATGGCTTTTCGCTTACGAGAATCAACGAACCAACAACGTTAACATTGAGCGAAGGGCGATTCGCGTTTGCTTCAGCCGCGTCCGCCGCGGGCGATGGCCGTTGGCCCATTAACGTCGGAATGAACCGGCGCAACTCCGGTTCGAATTTCTTTGCTTCTTCGGGCGAAGCGAACTCAATTGCGACTAATACTTCCGGGACTTCTGGTCGTGAAGCCCACGCCGCGACCAAAACACGCGAGCCCGCAACTGCATCCGCATGACCGCGCAACCATTTCATGATTGGTTTGAGCTCGTCACCCCCAATCAACTTTGTTACTGGATCGAGCAGGTCGTTAACCGCCGGCGAATGGATAAGCTGGCCGACTGCCCGAATTTCAAAATAAACTTTGTAAGAATTTGCCGGGATGAGTGTATCGAAATTGGGAGCGGGTTGAGTTTCCTGGGCCGGAACCGGCTTTCGCGCGGGTGCGTCATGTCTGCGTTGAGCTGACAGCGAGCAAGCCAGCAACAACAGAATCGCAACGCTGGTAAAAAATCTTTTCATGAAAATTCAGCGTGCCGAAGCATCGGCATCAGGACGCCAGCCGTCGCCACACGCCTTTCTCTCCTTCTGAGCCGACTAATCGCTTTACTTCCGAATACGCTGCCGCATAGGCAGTTCGCATCTCACTGGAAGAACGCGCGGCGGAAATCTTTTGTTCAATCTCATCAATTTTGAGAGGCGAACGAGGCGCATATTTTTCCACCAACTTTCCTTCGCCGGCGAGGTAAAGGGCAAAGCCCTCTGCCAACCAACGCGGGGTTCGGCCCCGACCAACTGCTTCGATGACGACATGGGCCAACTCATGACGAATGGTGGTTTCAAGAATGCGTTTTCGCTTTAACAGGTCAAGCGGTTGCAGATCAATTGTTCCTCTTCGCGTCGCTGCCGATGCCCAGCCGGGTTGGCCCGTGCGTCCGACAAAATTTCCCGTGCTGTCATTCACAAAAACTTCCAAGGCGGGGAAGTGGGTACGCAATCCCGCGGCGGCGATGCGATCAACCAGGGTGCGACGGGTAAGAACGAGCAACTCCATCAGATTGTCGGCGTCGCCGCGCGAGAGCGTAGAGGGGTAGCTCACCCGAAAGTCTTCGCTGGAAATCGACAGTCGCGGAACTCCTTCGGTGCGCGGTCGCATTGATACAAAGGTAGAAGCGCCCCAAAAGAGATCGGCTGCGGCAGGTTGCTGGGAGCTAACGTGGGTCGATGGAAAATATTTGCGCAGGATCTGCCTATAGTTTGCGCCGCGAAGCGCCATCACGTGCGCGCCTTCCTGGCAAAGGCCGAGACCGTGGCCAAAACCGCTGCCGCGGAAAACATAATTTGAACCCGACCGCGAAATCTCGAAACGCGAACTCTTCAACAGGTTCCAACCGAGAGCGCGTCCGACAATGATCTTAAAGTCCCAGCCGTTTACGACGACGTGCCGATCTCCATCGATGTTGATTAGTTCGGCCCGGCCGGTTTCATCGCGTCGCAAAATTTTTACTTCTGATACTTGCGGTCCGACGTTAGTGCGCGGATCGCTTTCGAGCGCCTGGGCCAACTTGTTCGCAGGGATTACATCAGTCCAACTGTGATGCGGTTCGCTTTCGCAGTACTCGTCCGTGACTCCGCGAAGGTATGCGGGCGCACTCTTTCCCCAAAGGGTTGACATGTTTGCGGTAGCGCCGCCGCATGACGCGCTGAAGTATGAATCCACCAGACCGTTGTCGGCGTCGCGCAATACCTCGCCCGCGGTCTCGGACACTGCGTCCCTAATTCTGTCGGGCGTGTCGTCATTCATTGCGGCCGCCGGCGCAAATCGCTGGCAGTGCGTGGTGGTGCAGAAGTCGTAACCATCGGCCGCATGACGACCGGCGTTCTTTAAAACATAGGTCCGGCTGGCGATGGCGAGTGCTTTTAATGCTTCGGGTTCGGTTTCGGTACTTCCTTCCGCGGCGACCACACTACGCACATAGTCTTCGACGGACATCGTACGGACCGCGTTGTCGGCGCCCACAAAAACGCGCACTGAGCCTGGGTCCTTATCTTGAGTTGCTCGACGTTCGACGGCGGGTTCAAGTGAGCGTTGCATTTCCGCGCCGCCGTCCCGCGCGAATTCCGCAAAGATCGGTCGCGCCATCTGAGCGGCGTCCACGCCATGAGCGCGATAAAGAAAAACCAGAACTGCGAGTTTGATTTTTTCCGGACTTGGAATAGTTCCCGTGTCATCAGCGTCAGCAGCAAAGCCGACGAACCATCCGTGAGTCCGAAATCCATCGATCTGGGTGGCCGTTCCTGTTTTGCCAAAAACGTAAAGCGGCAACGAGTAAAGATTTGCCGATTCCGCCGAACCATAACGAACGGCGCCGCGCATTCCCTTGACGATGGTCTCGCGCGTTGTGTCTCCAATCTGCACACGTGGTCCATTGATGGGTTGGGTGTACCCTGCATCACCATAGCCAAAGGAATGGCCGCCGTTTACCAGCGTGACGTACGCGTCGAGCAGTTGGATGGGAGTCGTTTGCAGGTACTCGCCTTCGCCCATAGCAGACTGTGGTCGCCACGCTGCGCGCACGATTTTCCCGCCGCTGTCTTTTATGTTTTCGTCTGCGCCGAAGCCGAACTGTTTTAATGTGGCGTCGAGTTCCGCTTCCGGCAGACGCTCACCTAATTTACCGAAGTAATAGTTGCATGAGTACGCAATTGCTTCCGTGGGTGTGAACGGTGGCAGATCGCTTGGGTGTGAGCAGGTAGTGTGAAAATCGCCGCGCACATATTTTTCATGACACAGCGTTCGTTCGTCTTCATTTATCAAACCGGCACGCAACGCAGCCAGGGCTGTGAACGGCTTCAGGGTTGAGCCTGGTGGAAAACTTTGCTTGAATGCGATATCGGAATTCACCACCGCGCGAATGCGACCGGTTTGCGGATCCATCACAATTATCGCGCCCCGTTCTTCACCTAGCGCGCTGGTAGCCGCTTGCAGCAATCGCGCATCCAGTTGCGCATCGAAACCCGACGCGACTGACTGCGTGCGGGTGTGCGACACGACCCACAACGTGATCGCGATAGCCACGACAACAGTACTCAGTACCAGCGCCCGTCTCAGGTTCACTCGAGACGCTGTAGGAAATTCCATTTTGGCGAATTCCAACACTAAGCGGCCTCAGTCTTAATGGGTTCGGCAGGCGCCCTTTGCAGGTACGCAATCGCCTTTACGGTAATCGCCCAGCCAATCAGCATTAATGCAGCCACCGCCGCCAGCCGAAACGAAAGCAACGAAATATCAAGCCAGGCGCGTTTGTTTGGGGTCGCGCGAAAGAGCAGCAAGTACGGAACTACAGCAAAGATTAAAAAGCCGAGCAGGTAAATCAACACGGATTGCGGCGCGAATGCTCGTCCGAGAACACTGCCCACTCGCTTTAAAGCAGTGAATAGGCCGTCTCGAACGGTAGCCACCCAAAGGTGTATAGCCGCGAGTGGCAAAAATAACCCAAGCGCTAAATACCGAACGGTCGAGATCGCAGCGCCCTTCCAATTGATCGGCGGGCGCGCTGCTTCGTGCCCGCGCGCGGCCATCGGATGAAGTTCCGGTGGTGGCGACGTTGCGGCCAGGTGCGATTGGTATTTCGCCAGCAGATAAACGATGAGCACCGCCAGCGCGACCAGTGGAATTGTGATTATGATGAGCTTCCAAAAGTCCACAAGTGATCGCTTTGCCAGTAGTCCTGCTGTCGGAGACGGGTCGCCGAATCCGGCCGCGATCATTGCCTGCAAGAGAAAGAAGAGTAGCGGCGCGATGATCGCGAGGGCAAAGGTGATCGCCACTTGTGTGACGCTCGCTTCCCGGACCGCAACGAAGGAATAAAGAGTTACCAGCAGAGCCAGGTAGACGACGATCACCATCGCTAGCGCTGACCAGTTACCGAATACTCTTCGCGTTGCTGTTGAGACTGCAGAAAAGGTTTCACTTAGCATAGGGACCCCTCGATGCGATCACTTTGAAAAACGTCTCGCACTATTCTATTTGCGCTCGAGAAAACTCATTCGGCGTGATGCCGTATTTGATTCGATAGCGGGCCGGTACATTAGTTCCGCGCGCGCGGGCGCGATTCGAAATTGTCCCGGAATTTGAACTCGCATTGCATATTGGAACGTGGCGTCACCGTCAAAGTAATCAAGGAAAAAAACGGTGCGATTGTCCCGGAACTCACGAGAGCTGTACCAATCCGACCAGTCCTGGCCCGAGGAGTAATCGAGATTGAGGCTGCCCACGCTTTCGACTTGTTCGGCGCCCGCAGGAATCGGATCTTCGATCATTAAGTGGCGAGCTTTGGTCCCATTCAATTTCAACTTCACCACCAGCACGTCGCCGGAATGAATGTCGCCGGTCAGCGGATCCAATTTCCAACTAAGTTTGTAGCCGTCCTCAACGACGCGCAGTCGAAAATATTCACGCGTTACGTTGAGATCGGCCGAACCTCGTGCGGGCACATCCTCCTCACCAGTGTAGTAATCGAGCGATGAAGAGAAGTACGCGACGCCTTTACCCCGTTTAACGATTCGCACGTCGTTTGTAGCACCGACGTCGCCGGCGGTTTTCGTTATCGAAATGGTTTGCGATGCGCTCGCCGACGAAACGTGCTGCGTTATTACGTTCGTGCCGTTGACATAGACTTCAAGATCGTAATCAGGCGACAGCTCGCGACTGTTCTTTAGGTAATCAATCAACCCAAAGATTGCGAAGGCGGTGTCCTTGGTTGACTCCCAGTAATAACTGTTACGACGTTGAGCGACCAGCCAGCGAGCCACGCGCGGCAGCAGTTGGCTGTCCGGTTTTGCGCGTGCCAGAGCTTTCAACGAAAGAGCGGTGGCCTCCGTATCGTTCTCTTCTGCAAAGTCGAGCATCGCTTTTCGACGCGACTCCCAATGCGCAGAGTAGTTATCTGCTGTCGCCGTTCTTTCGATCTCGGCCGCGATGTCTTTTGCCCGGCTATCTTTTTTGGTTTTCAAGGTTAAGGCAAGCAAGGCGCGCCCGTATGGTTGCAGGTTTCCGCGCTCGCTGAAAATCTTCTCCACTTGTGCTTTATCAGCGCCGCCGCTTTCTTCAAGCGCGTAGACCATGAAGGCGCGCGTTTCCAAATCAATGGCTGTTCCGGCTTCGGTCTTTCCGGCGTCAAACATTTCTTTCAGTTTTTGCCGGCCGCTGGCGAGCCGGTCGGCGTTGATTTCGTAGCCGGCCTGGTCAGCAAGTGTTAAGCCGTCCACGACGTAGGCAGTCATGAATGGATCCGTTTGATCATCTTTCCACCAACCCCATCCGCCATCGTCGTGCTGGTAACCATACAAGCGGTCCATGCCCTTCTGAACTTTCTTTTCCAGATCGTTTGAGCCGCGGATGGATGAAGTCTTTATGTCCTTCAGGGCCTGAGTGACGATGACGTTTGGTAAAAAGCTCGACATCGTTTGTTCAGTGCAGCCATAGGGATAGGTCGTGAGATAGTCCAAAGCACCAAACAAGCTGCCGGCTACTGACGGCGCGACTTCTATCCTCAGGTTTCGAGCATGCGAGTCCGCGTCGCCGGGCATTGTTAGCGAGAACGTTTTGTCCGCGTTATCGTCTGCGATTGCTTCGCTTTGATTTCTTACCTGGTGAAGACCTCGCGGCACTACGGTCAGCGGCAACTCGACTGCATCCGACTCAGTATCGGTTAAGGCCTTAGCCAAAAGTTTGATCTCGCCGACGCTGGGTGCGTTGATTTGCCAATCGATGCGCTGCTCGCCATTTTTGGCAATGGTGATTGTCTGCTTTGGCGAGTTCTGAAGTTGCGCGCCAGTAACGTCGAGTGAGATTTGCGTGGATTTGTCGGCGTTCAAATAGTTGTGAACGATGCCCGACAGGGTGACAGTGTCGCCCTGCGTTACGAAGCGCGGGGTCTCCAAACGCATGATGACGTCTTTTCGCGCCACAACTTTGTATTTCGTGACCCCAACTTTGGTGTCGACAGTTATTGCGCGCGCAGTCGCCCGCCACGTCGTCAGGTTGTCCGGCAGTGTCACCTTCACGGTCGCCTTGCCGTCGGCGCCCGTAATTACATCAGGCTGCCAAAATGCCGTGTCTTTGAAATTCTTGCGAATCGTTGGTTCAACCATCTCGCCTTCGTTCTTAAAATCGGCGAGCTGGTAGGTCGGTTTGTTGCGAGCGAGATCTACCGAGCGATCGCCTGCATAACCAGTGAACGAGTAGGCAATCGACAAGTGTGTCTCGACTGAGTTGTAACGCATTCCATAAAATTCAGTCTTGATGTTGCCTGCGAAATCCGGGGCAACGCTGTAGATCGCTTCATCAACTACGCCCAGACTTACTTCGGCTCCGGACACCGGCGCGCCATCGGCATTGCGGGCGAGGATGGTGTACGACGCCGCCTCACGAGGTTTGTACTCCTTCTTATTGGAAAGAATCTCGAGGTTAAGAATTTTGTCGCGTGCAGGCACCACCAATCGCTGATCGCTGGTGTACATGTCGCCGTTCTTCACATATGAAACGTTGAGAAAGACGTTCGGCGCATAACTGGCCTGGATCGGGATATCGAGCATGACCGATCTGCCAGCCGAGTTCACATGCTGCAGCGACATGACGGTGTTCAGCTCAGTACTTACCAGCAAGTGCGCATTGTCAGTCGGCAAAATCGCCAGCACATGTGCTATGTCACCGGGCTTGTAGGATTTTTGATCGGGTACGAGCTTGATCGAGTTGTAGTCTTCGCTGTAGTAGGAAGCGTCGCTCCACGGATATTGTTGATCCGTCACCCATAAGTAGCCGCCAATCGACGCCACTTTCTTTCCACCCTCATCGATAATTGTTTTGATCGAAAG
>DATENN010000286.1:0-4590 GCA_035275045.1 Pyrinomonadaceae bacterium | reverse complement strand
GTTCTAATCCATTACGGAAAAATCGACGAAGCACAACTTCAGACGGCGATGGAACGGCAACGCACCTTCCTCCGCGAACAGTCTTCAGTTCCCCATTCGAAAACAAAAGAAGAACCACCGCGACTGCGTTTGGGCCAAATTCTGGTAGCGGAAGGAATCTTAACCGACGCTGACATTTCTCAAGTTCTTGAAATTCGCACGCTCGACATTATCTATGACCTCTTCTTGTGGAAAGAAGGCCACTTCGAATTCGTAACAGACAATCCTCTGCCCGCTGACTTCACGCGCGTAGCGCTTTCGACAACGAAAGTAATCATGGATGGAGCGTACCGCGCCGACGAGCTGGCACGTTATCGCACACTGATTCCTTCCGACCGTACGATCCTCGAGCTGAACGCCGGCTGGACTTCGTCGTTACAAAGCGGACAGACCACCAGGCAGTTGCTGTTCTTCGTTGAGAAGCGCATGTCAGTAGCTGAGATCTCGTACAACATGCACTGCTCGCCGTTTGAAGTGTATGCGCAGCTCTATGAACTCGTCAGGAATGGCATTGCCGTGGTTGCTGGTGAAGCACCTGAAACTCCCGACCCGGTTGCTCAAATACCGAACCTGCCTGATGAGACAAGTGAATTGCTGTTGCTGGCGCGACGTGAACTGGATGGAGATCAAGTAGAAAAAGCACTATCGATTATTCAATCGGTGTTGCGGCGCGATCCCAAAAATACGGCGGCGCAAAAGCTTCTGGTCGAAGCAGAGCATGATTTTGTGGATTGGGTTTACTCGAAGATATCGCCGACCGCTGTCCCCAACATCCTTGTGCTGCCGGACGATCTAGCCCAATACCAGATCGGTCCGCAGGAAGGCTTCATCATCTCTCGCATCAACGGCGCCTGGGATATCCAGTCGATCCTCTCGATATGTCCGTTCCGCGAGGCGGACAGCCTCCAGATGATTCTGACCTTAATAGATCAGGGAATAATTGAGCTTGAGGGCCAGCACGGCCTGCGGCGTTCTTAGGTGATCTTATCGCCTGCGTCAGCAGGCGCCAAGAGTAATAGCCCCAGGCGCGTGGCGAGCCTGGATTCAGAAAAAGTTGCTGCTCGGTGCGCTCTTGCAGTTTTTACTCTTGACCGCGGTTAAAGGCTGATTTGTTAGATCAAGCTTTGGCCCGCTCGCTACAGCAGGTGGTACCGCCCTTCTTTGTTCACTTCTCAGTTCAACCGGGCGTTGATCCGTCGCAGCAGTTCGTCCACATCGAATGGTTTCGGAAAGATCTCCATACAGCCCGCCGCGCGCGCGTCATCTTCTACTTCCGGCGTCACGAACGCGCTGATCACAAAGATCGGCGTATGCGAAAGTTTTGCTTGTTCATGAATCCGGCGCGCAGCTTCGATACCATCCATCTCGGGCAACGCGAGGTCGAGGATGATTAAGTCCGGATACGCGGCGGACGCTTTCAATAGGCCTTCCAGCCCATCCTCAGCTTCGATTACGTCAAAGCCTTTGTAACGCAGCAAACCCGAAAGCAGTTCGCGGGTGTCCGAATAATCTTCAATAACCAGAATGGTTGATTTGGTTTTGGCCGCGGCAAGTGCAGTCGACATCGAGATACCTCACTGAAAAGTAAGTACTGAGTACTGAGTACTGGCAAGAGCGAAGAGTTAAGCGCTAAGAGCGAAGCGCTAAGAGCAAAAGAGTCCGAATACGCGTTCGGCGTGGATGTGCCACATTTATCCCGCAGCATCACATGACACAGCTCATTGCTCAGTACTCAGTACTCAGCACTTTTTAATTATTACCAGTGAGATAACCAGGGCAGGTCGGGTAAAGGCTAGATTAACACGATGACTTGAGGCCAAATCCACAGATTTCGCAGATGGCACAAAAAAGTGACAGACGAGCAAAGCACTGAGTGCTGAGCAATGCGCAATGCGAAGAGCAATAACGCAAAGAGCTAACAGCAAAGAGCTCCGAATGCATCAGTACTCAGGACTCAGCACTCAGCACTTACTTACCCTCGCATCAATTCTGCGGCAACTTCATTTGCGCCGAAGATCTTGCGAAGCACTTCCAGCATCGCCCGCGCATCCACCGAAATCGAACGGTTGATCGATTCGTCGTACTCAAAGTCACCGACGATCGATTGAATGTTTCCGTCAAAAATCAGTCCCACCAGTTCGCGGTTTTTGTTAATTGTTGGCGAGCCGCTGTTGCCGCCGGTGATGTCGTTGGTGGATACAAAATTGAATGGCGTCGCCATGTTCACCAACCTGCGTTTCGCATTCCAACGCGGCGGCAAGTTGTAGGGGAACGCGTGATGGAACTTCGTCGAACGGGCATATAGTCCGCCGAGCGTTGTAAATGGTGGCACCCACTTTCCGTTTTCGCGGTACCCCATCACTGCGCCATATGACAAGCGAAGAGTAAAAGTCGCGTCCGGGTAAAGTTTGGTTCCCTCTTCTTCGAACAATGCGCGCGCAATCTTTGCGTAGTTGGTACGTTCGACTGCGATGACTTCTTCTTCATATCGTTTACGAACTGCGCGGGCTTCTTTATCAATACTCTTCGCTAATTCGATCATCGGATCGTTCGAATCATCAACGGCTTTCTTACCACCTTCAACAAGTTGCCGGCGATAGGCAACGTCCTTAAGTTTAGTGCCGTCGATCAACTCGGCTGCTCGGGCTTCCGGAGTCTTACCCTTCAGCACTTTCTTCGCCATGTCGCTATTCGCGCCGTACTCACTTTGGAGGAGAGCCAGCGAACTGGCGAGCTTGATCTTTTCCAGGTCGTCATAGATTGGATTCGTCGAGTACAACGCAGCTTCGAGCCCGGGCCGGCGCGCGTCCGTGTACTCAGGCAAGCGTTTGTCGTTCGGTTTTTCTCGTTCGTCGGCGAGGCGGACTATTGTGCGCGCATAACTGAACAGGGGCGTGTAAAAGCCGGCACTAGCATCAAGAAATCTGCGATCGCGCTCATACATCGCAAGGTCTTTGCGACCTTTTGCGATGGCCACCCACGCGTCTCCATATTGCTTTTGCTTGTTGGGATCGGCGGCGATGGAGTTGCGGAATGCTTGCTCCGCCTTCCTCTTCTTCGTCATGACACTCGGATCGCTGAGACCTTCGAGCTGACCTTTGTAAACCTTGATCGAGTTCTCGACGCTGTTCAGTTCGTTTTCGGCGCGTCGCGTTTGCTCTTCACCCTGGGCCATGTAGGTTTTCAGCGCCTGCTGTCGCGAACGCAGCATCCGCAGTAAAAGCGGAATCGAGGTATCGTGTAAAGATTCGAGGTGGGCAACCGTATCTAAACGAGAAGTCGAGCCAGGATGTCCGGTAACAAAAACGAGGTCGCCTTCGCGCGCTCCTTTTTTGGACCACTTAAAATAGTTATCGACTTTTAGTGGCTGCCCATTGTCGTAAACGCGCACCAGCGCCATGTCGATGTTGAAGCGGGGAAAATTGAAGTTGTCGGGATCGCCGCCAAAGAACGCGGCCTGAAATTCCGGCACAAATACAACGCGAATATCGTTGTAGCGCTTGTAGCGATACAAGTTGAACATGCCACCCTGGTAAAGAGTGACCACGTCGCTGCGCAATCCGGTTGCCGCGTTGGACTCGCTCTCGATGGTACGAATCATCGCTCCTCGTGCCGCGTTCGCTTCGGCCGCAGACATGCCGCTATTAACCGCGCCGGTTACGCGATCAGTCACGTCTTCAATGCTCATGAGAACGTCGATAAAGAGATCCGGCGCCTTCAGCTCGTCGGCCTGGCTGTGCGCCACGAAACCTTCTTTTGCGTAGTCCTTCTCTGCCGTGCTCGCGTCGCCAATCGCCTTCTCTACGATGTGATAGTTGGTGAGCACCAACCCGTTCGGCGAAACGAACGAGCCGGAGCCATTCGGAAAGCGGACCGAAGCAAGTTGCACCTTGCGCAACCACTCGTCGGTAACGTCGAAACCATATTTCTTTTTAATATCTGCTTTTGGGACGTTGTTGAACGTCCACATGCCTTCGTCTACGGCGCGAACGGAAAAGGATTGGAAAGTGAAGACGGCAATGATTGCCGAACAGAGAAATAACCGGAGTCTCATAGGAATTGACCTCGCAACAGATTAATTCGGGGGAAACGAAAAAGGGTTGTTCGCCAAGGGAAACTGATTAGTAACGAGTCCCCGCGGCGTTGTCAAGGCAACATGGGACGGGAGGTCAGTACCACCCAGCGGTAGCGGGTGGGCCATGAGGTTGCTGATCGTCAATTGCAGACGGGCGTTTCGAACTAATGAGAAGGCAATCCAATCGCCAACCATCAATTCGTTAATTAGGGGCCCACCCGCTACCGCAGGTGGTACTGACCTCATTAATTCGAAGGTGTCACTGTTGACTGTCCTATTTGTAAGCAAGAATCGCTTCCATCGCTGGGTCGCGATTTTGGCGGTAAAACTCAAAAGTCGGTGGCGCGTAAATCTGCGGCGCTATCCAGGTGCGATAATCGAACGGCCATGAACTCTGCCAGAAAAGATCCGAAACGTTCACCAGCACTTTGCTGTAAGGCAACACAAACGGCGTCTCTTCACCAACAAAATTCAGG
>DATENN010000285.1:0-3858 GCA_035275045.1 Pyrinomonadaceae bacterium | reverse complement strand
TGCTTCGCCTTGGCTTCTGCCTCGGCTTCTGCAGGTGACGATGCGTTTAAGGCAACCGCATCAACACCGCTTCCCTGCAACTCTCCGATCAGTTGACCGCGCAATGATTCAGTGGAAACGGGACGGCCACTCGTGTTGTTGATTTGGACCACGCCGATGCGCAACATGCCCGGCCGTTTCGCCTGTGACATGGTCGCTGCCGGATTAGCTTCAGTGCTGTCGTTCGACGACGTTTCGCGGCCGCTCGCCTGGCTCATCATCTGCTCCATCGAGGGCATGCCGTACAACTCCTGCGCGTTGGTCGTTTCGCTGTAACCGGCGGGCACGTCGAACAGAGCTGCATCAAGCGGCGCTTGCGATAATTCGATCACTTCCTTTGTAGAAGTGAACATCGCACTGCCATCAGCATTGAACATCGTGGTCGTTTCACTTAGCGGATAGCCGGTGCGGCCAGTACCTTCATGGCGAAAGTGAACGCGGTCGCGACAACCGCCGCGCGGCGGGCCTGCCCCGGCCATCGCCGGACGACCAAAGTCGCAATTCAACGCGGTGGACAGATCGATATACCAGCCATCAGTTTCCGTTCGCATCTTCGCCGGGCTGCATGCGTCGGGAGAAGATTCGATGGAAGTCGCCGTCTTAACGTGACGCGCTTTGAAACCAAACATGTCTTTGCGCTCACCTGTGTCCACTGAACTAATTACATAATTGATGACCCCACCCGGCGTGCTGACAACAACCCCTCCGTTCGCCGCCGGAGTCGCGGCTGAAGTTTCGCCCGAGTCCATCGGCGTGATCATGTACTTGCGTGTCTTGTCGCTGAGTTGAATAGAGCGCTTCAAGTCGCATTGCGTAATGTAAGTCGTGTCCATTCCCGCCATTTTCATCTCGCTACGCTCGCGCGTACCCTTAATCATCGAGACACTCTCGAATGATTGACCGTTAACGGTCGTCTTGTAGCGGATTTTTATGTTTACGGGTTCAGGCTTTGGCGCTGGGCGATTTTGTGTGCGTTGCGCAAACAACACCGACCCCCCGAGCGTCACAATCGCGATCAAAAGAATGCCGGTTCGAGAAAACTTGCTCGTCATCACTACTTCCTCCCCTGTTCTTCTCCGCAAAAATTAGAAATTCAATTGAGTAGTTTAACCGCGTGCTTTTCGTAAAGTTTCTGTGGCCCGTTTTAGCGCGGCCACGATGCGCTCAAGCGCGTCAGCAGCATTCACATTGTTTCGATCGTCGAGCGCCTGACGAAAATCAGGTAAAGGCTGCGCCGCGTATCCCGTGTAAACGCCGGGCGCATATATCTGATGTGTGTACCAGGTGCGACCGCGCAGCCCGCGCGCGTCCGTCAGGTCGCGCTCCACGGCAATCAATCCATCGTTGATTCGCTGCAGTCGCGCATTCGCGCTGCCCGCGCGAGTTTCGCTCAACGCACTGATTCGCGCGCCTTCAGCACGTTCAGCCTCAGCAGCAAATTCGTCGATGGCGTCGCTCATCGCTTTGTCGTTAACGCCAGTTGTTAACTTGCGGTAACGCGCAGTCTTCATGCTCTCGGTAAAAAAGTCGCGAATCTGCGCCGCGTAGTCACGATAATCGAGTGGCAAAGCTTCCGCATCAGCCAATCGCATCGCCACTGAGCCCCATAACCGCGCAGCAGTCACGTGATACATGAAAGTAGGATCGCCAAAGTGCGACATCCAATAAAAGTCATCATAGGCAGAGTGATAGACTCCATAGTCTCCGCCGAAACCAAAGTCGCTGGATGGAACTCCCAGGTGTTGCAGGAATGGCGTGTAATCCGAGCCGGAACCAAGCGCGCCAATGCGGGCTTCGGCGATGCGCGTGTCGGTTCCAGTTTCGGCATCAGCAAGCTCAGCTTCCGGTCTTTGCTCGCGCGTGCGATCCTGCCATTGCTGGTAAACAGTTTTCCCCGACTTCGGATCGGGAACGTCGCGCGCCACGGCGCGAATCAATTTCCACATCGACGGGACGGACGACGCGCCAAAGTTCGGACCTGAAACCGCGGCGTCCATGTTGAGATACGCAACCGCGTTAGCTTTAAGTTGCTCAGCATTCTCTTCAGCCCATTCGGTCGAGCCGAGCAAGCCATACTCTTCACCGTCCCAACTGCACAGGATGATCGTGCGGCGTGGCTTCCAACCTCTCTTGAGCAGGCCACCGAACGCGCGCGCGGCTTCCAGCATCGCGGTGGTGCCGCTATTAGGATCCACCGCGCCAAAGGTCCACGCGTCGCGATGATTCCCCATGACAACCCAGCGGTCCTTCTCTTCGTTTCCGTCGATACGCGAAATCACGTCCCAGATCTTTCGCACTTGATAATCCATCTCGGTTTTCAAATGGACGCGCACATCGCTGGTCCCGCCGACGTGATAGGCGAAAGGCAGGCCGCCCTGAAAACCGCGTGGCCTGATTGGGCCCTTTAGCGGCTCAAGTAAACGCCGCGCATCGCCGTATGAAATTGGCTGGACCGGCAGCTTCGTCAGGTTGGTCACTTCCTCGCGCTTGATCCTCGGCGTGCCCGGAATTGAAGGCGTCCCCGGTGTCAGCGGGTCGCCGGGCGACTGGAATAAATATTGAACTGAGCCACGCTGCGCTGAAGTTAGCGGGCGCCACGGGCCTTTCGGAAAAACATCACCTTGCGCGTAACCGTCGTCTGCGGGATCTGAATAAATTAGTAGGCCTATGGCGCCATGATCTTGCGCGACTTTAGCCTTCACCCCTCTAAATGAATTGCCATATCGCGCCAGCACGATTTTGCCCTTCACATCGACGCCGGCTTTTTCAAGCGCCTCATAATCAGGAGGTAAACCGTAATTGACATAGACGAGTGGCGCGGTAACGTCGCCACTTGCGCTGTAGCCGTTGAATAGCGGAATTATTTTCGGATTTGAAGAGGAAGGGTCTTCGGGAACAACTGCTTCTTTCACCGCCAATCGTTCGCGGCGCGGCGCCACCAGCTCAACGATGCTCGGCTGTTTTGGATACGGCAAGAGAACATCGTATTCCTTCAACTCGGCATTAATGCCATAGCTGCGAATCTGATCGCGAACATAGATGGCCGTGTCGTAATCTTCCTTTGTTCCCGCGACGTGTGGTTCCGCGGTCAAACGGCGTAGGTGCTCGCGGGCGGAATTTGCTTCGGGAATTGCTCGAAATTCATTTTCCCAACGTTGCTCTGCCGCCGAACTTTCACTAGTGAAGCCGGACAGGACCGTTGCCGCGCTATTCTGCGACCAAACCGTCGCAGTAAAAGCCAAAAGGGCGCAGGTACAAATCGATATGAGTAAGAGCCGGGCATTTTTCACCGCGATTGTCTCCTTATAAATACGAGCTCGAACAAAAATTCAATTGGCGTCGTAACCTTAACAATAGACTTGAAAGGAAGCAGCCACATGGACAGCCGTTATTATCCTGGAGTTCAAGCCGATGTTGCCCGACTCGTCTCCGACCTTCGTAATCTTTTCGATAACGATTATGAAGTCCAAACGATGAACGTATCTTCCACGACTGTGCTGCAAGCGCGCAAGTCTAGCACGTTGCGCGACCTCACCGGATTGTCCGCCGCGTTGACTATCAAAATAACTTCGGACGCGAGCGGTACTCATGTGGAAATAGGAATGCAGAAGTGGTTGGATAAAGCGGCGATTGCTGCGCTGGCAATAGTTTTGTCGGCCGGTCTGCTGGCAGCGCTGCCGGCGATCGGCGCGTATTGGCAATACAAGATTACGGAAGACGCGTGGAGGACGGTCGAGGCGCATGTCGCGCAGAGGACCCCTCCAAATTCACGTTAAGCGACGGCATTGCAATTCAATCTCAATCCGCCAGCATTGCAGG
>DATENN010000284.1:0-7622 GCA_035275045.1 Pyrinomonadaceae bacterium | reverse complement strand
TGTCACCCATTACAAAATAATAATTCTGCTTAACGTAAACGGGCGGTTGAGTCTTCGGCGACAAATTGTATCGATGGTCCAGATAATTTTCGTCGAGCTCGCTGCCGTTAATGAGCACGATGCCCTCGCGCACTTCAACCGTGTCGCCGGGCAAGCCCACGACACGCTTGATGTAACTCTTCGATGGATCCTCGGGGTACCAGAAAACAACAATGTCGCCGCGATCGACCTTGGGTGCCCAGCGATACTCGTCATAATAAATAAGTTTGTTGACAAAGATGCGTTCTCCATCATGAAGCCGCGGCAGCATCGACGTGCCTTCAACCTTCACTGGTTGCACAATGAAAACGACGACGAGTGCCGCAAGCATCAACGCGAAGATCAGATCACGAAGTAACAGGCGGCTCTCGGCCCAGAGATTATGGCGTGAAGCCTCTTCGGGACGATGGATCTGAATGTCTTTGTCGTCGTTGACGTGCACGCCGCCAAACGGTGGCGGCCGGCGACTTCTTACACCTAACATTGGGCGCGCCTCGGCAGCATTGGTTTGTTAGAACGGAGATGATCCAGCATCACAACTGAGGTTAGCTTTGCGGGTTTTGCTTGTCAAACATCACCCTTTTTATTTGTATCCCTTCGTCGTTGTTCCGCGGAATGGTTGACAGTCTTTGATGCGCGTCTCTATCATCGCTGCCTACAGTTCACCTCGAAAAATCTCCCATTGAGAGCATGAACGGAGGCTGAAGGCCGTGATCAAACTGGACATCATCAACCGGGTAGCAGAAAAAACCGGCGTTCCAAAAATGAAAGCCGAACAAGCCGTTGATGCACTCTTTCAATCGATGAAAGAGGCATTGACCAGAGGCGAACGAATTGAGCTGCGCGGTTTTGGTGTGTTCGTCGTTAAGCCGCGCAAACGTGGCGTCGGACGTAACCCGCGGACCGGTGAAGAGGTCGCGATTCCGTCCGGAAAAACCATTCGCTTTAAACCAGGTAAAGATTTGCAGGTAAGCGAAGACGGCGCAGTTGTTACGGGCGGTGATGACGAGATTTTGGACTTCTAACTGTTGAGCGATTTCGAAAAAGTAGAGGGGCTGGAGACATTGCAACGATGGTTGCGGCTCTGGCCTCAAACATTGAAGGCGCAAACTTTTCTCAGCCAGCGAAGCACAACGAACAAATAAGGGTCGCCAAATGTCGGAATCAGTTCAAACAATTCCGCGATTTTTTCCACCTTCAAATCCAGTCGTTCGCAGGCAAGCGCAACGTCCGACGGCGCGTGAATGGATTCGCCATTCAGCGTTGCTGTTACTGACGTTTGTGACAACTACATTCGCCGGCATTGTAATCGCCGCGCCTGAACTCGACGTTCCAGAACCGCTGCTTTCCGGCGCGTTGAGTTACCTGCTCTACATCCCCGAGTATTACCTGCGAATAGTTTCGTCGCTGCTTGCCTACGCTCTGGTCCACCCGCACATTTTCGTTGAGGCGATCAGTTTTTCTCTCGCACTGCTGGTGATCCTAACAGCGCACGAGATGGGCCATTATCTCGCCTGCCGGTATTACGGCGTTGATGCGACGTTGCCTTTTTTTATTCCTGCACCGCCATTGTTTCTGGCCGGCACCTTTGGCGCGTTCATAAAGATGAAGTCGCCGATCCCTTCGCGCCGTGCTTTGTTTGATATTGGTCTGGCAGGTCCGCTGGCGGGTTTTGTGATGTTGTTGCCAATCGCGTTCGCGGGCACGTTGATGTTGCAGCCAGCGCCGCACCTTGTTTCCGGCGCGTCAATAGTCTTTAACGATCCGCTGCTATTTCAGATCTTCTCAAAGATTGCCGGGACGAGTTTGAGTGATGCACTGCCCAACCCGTTTTACATGGCCGCGTGGATCGGATTGCTTGTCACCAGTTTGAACTTGATGCCGGTGGGCCAGCTTGATGGTGGACATGGAACGTTCGCTGTGTTTGGCGCGGGCGCGCACAAAGTAATCGGCAGGATTGCTTTTGCTGCCGTAGCGTTGATGGCGCTGCTCGGTTTCTTCTGGCATCGCAGCCCGAGCGGATTCCTCTACACCATCCTCCTTGCTGTGTTGTTACGAGTACGACATCCGGCGCCTCAGAAATCTGAACCGCTCGGCCGCGCGCGCATCATTGTCGCAATCGTGACGCTGATCGTCTTCGCCCTTTCGTTCGTGCCGTTTCCGATTACGCTGACGTAGCCGCCGGCAACAAACCTTTAATTTCCCTCACCACCCGATTCACTTCGTCCTGATCGGCCAACGCAATCATGAAGAACTTGTAGCCTTCGTGAAAACAAATCACTCCGTTTGCGAATAACCACACGCCGCCGAGAAAAGGATTGCCGCCGACCAGCCAGCTAACGGGCGCGCCTGCCAATCCGCCGCCGCCGGCAATTTGCGCAAACATCGCGGCGCCGGCCGCGCAACTGAACGCTCCGAGTAACGGGGCGCCAACATATTTTGTGATGTTGCGCTCAAATTCCACCCGGCTGCGTTCTGCTTCCGAGAGTTGACCTTCGGCAATCAACTTCTCTTTCTTCTTTAGATATTCGTCAAACGTTTCGCTCAGCTTTCGCACGCCAAAGATTGGCAGCGCAGAATGCGTCAGCCAATGTGGGTGTGCGCCGAGTAACACCGCATCAATACCCGGCAATGCCGCTCCCATGCGGATACCGAGCACGAGCGAGAAAGAAACAGCAGCCGCTTTACCCGGATTTTCTTTAATCCACTCACGCGCCTTCGAAACGCCCGCAGTGGCAGCCGCCGAAGCACGCGTTAATTTCGCGCCGGTGTTGTAAACCTTTGAGGCGCGGTCATAGTAGTCAGAAGCATTGTCAATAACGCCGCCGGCTTTTTTGCCGGCCTGACCTGCGACGTCGCGCATGACCTCGCCGGCTTTTTTTGCACCGCGAACAGCATCGTCGGCAGCGCGCCGCGCCGTCTCGTTCAAAGTGCCGTCTTCCGTGAGACGTTCCGCTTCCGTGCGCAATTTACCAGCACCCGAGCTCAAGCTTTCGGCCCCTCGTTTGGCTGCGTCGCCGGCCGCTTTGGCGCCTTCATCAACCAGATCCGAAATTGCGTATTTCTCGTCCAGCTCGCGCGCTTTACGCCGCACCGTTTTCTGCCACTCGTCGATTTTTTCCTTGTAATCCGCCATTTCGTTAGCTCTCAACTTTCCCAAGCGACGTCGACATAATAACTGTACGACTCGTGAAATACGCCAGTTTCATAATCATTGCCCAGCCCGGGAAGATTGTTGCGCTTTGGCAGGCTTCAATGTTAGAGTGCCGCTATTCAGTTGCTTGTCCGCTTTGGATAGCTACTCGCCCTTTTAAAAGCCGAACAATAACTGAGCATTCAAACCTCGGGTACGATCACCAGGGCTTCCTTTCAATTGCACAAATAGCGTTCGAGACTCAGCTTCGGGCAGCGTTCCGCCACCTTATTCCAAACATAGCTTTACTCAAAACCCAATGCGAGACCAAGACTATCAGATGACCCCTGTAAGAAAGCGGCGTGAAGCGTCCGTGGCCGACCGAATAACCATCCTTCGCGGGCTGGAGTTCGGCGCTGACTTGGACGAATCGTTAGTCGCTGAATTGGCGGCCAAATCGCGTGTGGCTGAGTTTCGACGGCGACGGTTTGTTTACCGAGCAGCAGAGGAAGCCGACGCCCTTTATGCGATTGTTAAGGGACGCATCAAGCTTTGCCGCATTGAGCCGCACACAGATCGCGAAGCGGTGATCGACATCCTGCCTGAGGGAGCCTTGTTTGGAGAATCGGCGCTTTATTCCCAGGCGGGACGCCGTGAAAATTCAGCAGTTGCCTACGAGACGTGCGTGCTCGTGAAAATCCCAGCGGAACATTTCAAAGCCGTGATGGCGCAGAATCGCGGACTGCACGAATATACTTTCCGCCTCATCGGACAGCGGCTCGAGCACGCCGAGCGCCGCCTGGCTGATTTCGCCTTAAATGCAATTCCCGCTCGCGTGGATCGCCTGCTCGCGGATTTTTCAAACCGCTATGGCATACGCGAATCTGAGGGCGTACTGATCGACATTCCGCTGCCTCATCGTGAAATCGCTTCAATCGTCGGTTCCACCCGCGAAAGCGTCACCGTGCGCTTGAACGCCATGCGCCGCGAAGGTACGATCGAATTCGTCAACCGGCGAATTTTGATCAAACGACCTGAGTGGCTGTTGCGCGAAGCGGGCCTGCCCAGCTAACACCACTGACATATCGGAAATGAAGTGTCCTACATGCAAGCGAGATGTGGAGTGGGAGAACAATCCCTTCCGTCCATTCTGTTCAGAACGATGCAAGCTTGTCGATTTGGGGAAATGGATGACCGAGGAGTATCGCGTGCCAGGTAAAGAAGTCACTCGCGAGCCATTTGATCGCGAAGAGCGGCAACGCGATGTGGATGATTGATAGTTGTCTTAAATAGCGACGATTGCGATCTTGTTTTTATCGGCGAGTGCAATCATCTCGTTGCGATCGAACATCAATGTTTTCCCGGCGCTCAGGCAAAGACAAGTGGCGCCCGCTGCAACCATAGTCTGGATGGTCGGCAGTCCCACGACAGGCACGTCGAACCTCATATCCTGATCCGGTTTCGATAGCTTCATAACGGTCATCGGACCGCTGCTTAGATTCATTCGTCCGCGTAAACCGCCTCGGCCCTTCATGATTTCACCTGCTCGCTTAATCGTTTCGTCTGTTCCCTCCATCGCTTCGATGGCAACGCACGCGCGCCCGCGAATGACAATCGTCTGGCCTAGATCCAACTCTGCGATATGGGCGGCGACTTCAAGTCCGTATTCGATGTCAGCTTGCTCAGCCGAATTTGGTTTGCGTTTGCCGAGCGTGCCGGCAGCCGGCAACGAGTCCTGCAAAAAATAAGTCGAGTCGATCAGGTCAATGCCTTCGGTCGCTAATTCGTCGGCTATGCCACCGATAAGCGTGGTGGTGTTGCGACGAGGCAATTTCAATAACATCTTGAGCATGCGAGCGTCTGGAACTGCCCGACTAAAAATCTGAACGTGCTTGACCTGGCCGGCCATGATTGCTTTATCAACGCCCTCGCCTTTGAAAAAGCGGATCATTTTTCCCAGCTGCCCGATGCCAACCCAGATAATGCGATCGACTTCCTGCTCGATTTGCGGATCGGTTTCTTCTCGAATCGCGGCGACTGCCAATGACACGCCGGCACGACGGGCGCCTTCGACGACCATGAAAGGAAATCGTCCGTTCCCCGCTATCAGTCCGAAATTCTCGGCCATTTGTTACTTGATGACGCCGCGCTGTGACGTCTCGATGAACTGCACCAGGTATTGAACCTCTTCCGATGCGGAGACTTCCTGTTGAATTCGTTCGAGAGCCTGCGAGGTGTTGAGCTTTGCGGCAAGCAGTAAGTGAAATGCGTGACGAACGGCTTTAATAGTTTCCGGCGCGTGACCACGTCGCTTCATTCCGATCGTGTTCGCGCCGTAGCAACGCGCGTGGTTTCCGACGGACAGGGCAAATGGCAATGCGTCCTTAACAACCACTGAATATCCGCCGATGTATGCTTCACGTCCGACACGACAAAATTGGTGCACGCCTGAATAAGCGCCAACATTCGCATTGTCTTCAATCGTCACGTGCCCGGCCAGTGTCGCCGCATTCGCCATGATCACGCCGTTACCGATGATGCAATCGTGAGCGATATGCGCTTGGGCCATCAACAGGCAATCGTCGCCGATTTCAGTTTTTAAGCCGCCGCCTGAAGTGCCGCGGTGAACAGTCACGAACTCTCGAATGTGATTGCGGCGACCAATGCGAGTCTCTGAAGGTTCACCGTGATACTTCAAATCCTGCGGCGCCATGCCAATCGAAACAAAAGGGAAAACTCTGGTGCCGGCCCCGATGAAGGTTCGTCCGTCGATGACACAATGCGATTCCAATCGTACGTCGTCTTCCAACTCGACGTCGTCTCCTACGATGGAGTACGGCCCGATATAACAACCACTACCGATGCGCGCGCGCGGGCCGACTACGGCGCTGGGGTGCACGTTTGTGGATTTGGTTGCAAGCGCCATTAGGTTTGACTTCGAAGCAGACGCCGGAAAAATTGCAGGGTCAAACGGCGGATCCGCGATCGGCGATGACGCTCATGATATCCGCATCAGCGACCAACTGGCCGTCAACTTTGGCTTCGCCACGCATGCGCTGGACGCGCGAGCCGATTCGCAGCGCCGTGACTTCCAACGTCAATGTATCGCCCGGAACAACAGGTTTGCGAAAGCGTGCTTCACGAATGCCCGTGAAAAGAACCAGCTTCTGGTCACGATCTTCAATCTCTCGTAGTGCGAGGACAGCGCCGACCTGCGCCAATGCCTCGACGACCAACACGCCGGGCATCACTGGCGCGCCGGGAAAGTGGCCTTGAAAAAATGGCTCGTTAATACTGACCTGTTTTATGCCGACGATGCGTTCGCGTGGAACTAACTCGATTATTCGATCCACGAGCAGGAACGGAAAGCGGTGCGGCAGCAATTCCTGAATGGCCTGAGAATCTAGAACGGTGGTCATAATGAAAAGACGCGGGACGCGGAACATATTACCGCATCACCGCGTCCGTACTTACTTAAATGGTACCGCTTATTGAGGCGGCGTGACCGCGGCAGTTGCCGGATTCTTGCTGTTGTATTCGTTAATGAAAGCCCGGGTGATATCGATGCTGTCGGCAGCATAGACAAGTGGCACCTGGCTGCCATCAATAATCACATTGATGTTGCGCTGTTTCGCGAATAACTCCAACGCTTTGCCGATATCTTCCTGTAGTGGCTGGAAGATCTCCTTTTGCCGCCTGTTATAGGCAGCTTGAGCGTCTTCCCCTTTTCTTTGGTAATCCTTTTTTAATTGCTCAACGGTGTCGAGCTTGGTCTGAATTGATTTCGGATCTACCACTCCGGTGCCACTCTGAAGCTTGTTAACTTCGTCGGTGAGCGTCTGAATTCGCTGTTGCATCTGCTGCAATTCGGTTTGACGCGGTTGAAACTCACGATTCAGTGTGTTTACGAGTGAGCTAAAGCGAGCGATGCCCGTCTTTGCATCCAGAAACATGTCTGAATAAATCAACGCAATCTTGCTTTCGGGTACGTTGGCGCTTGACTGCGCTGGGGTCTGCGTTGCAGGAGCCGCCGGCCGTGGTTGCGCAAACGCGTTAGTAACAGTCAGCGCCAGCACAAATGCGAACGCGGCTAATAAACGATCTATCTTCATAACTTTCCTGTCTAGCTCCTTAAATCAAAGCGGTTGACCGGGCAACTCGATTAGTTGTTCAGACTACCGCGCAGGTTGGCTTCGAATGATCAAAAGGTGCGCCCAACGCTAAAGCGAATAACTCTCTTTTTCTCATTAAAGGTGAATGGAAACCCGTCAATTATCTGGTCTTTACGGGCATTTGGATTATAAGCAAAGATTAGTCGAAATGGCACGTTGATGACCGGCACCTGAACGCGCACTTCCATCCCAAGACTGGATCGGATATCGCCCAGTTTATCGAACAGGCTCTGCGACAGCCTGACTGCCGTGTTCGTTTGCGCTTCGCCGCGCAGGTA
>DATENN010000283.1:0-8560 GCA_035275045.1 Pyrinomonadaceae bacterium | reverse complement strand
ATCGAGATCGATTTGCTTGCTCCAACGGTTGACCACGATGCGAATTTTCTGTCGCGGGTAACCGAGCCGATCGAAGATTTCGAGCGCCCGTTGAGTGCTTCTAATTGCTGGAATGTCGAGCGTAAGCACCAGCACAATTTCGTCCGCCTGGTCCAAGGCCGCCAACGTGATCGAGTCAAAGGTGTGCTGTGGATCCAGAACGACGTACTCATACGATTCGCGCAGCCGCTGTAAAACTTCGAAGACATGCTCCGGCTCGATCTCATCCGCGGAGTCCGCTTCTTTTGGCGCCGCCAACAAAGACAAGTGCGATGAGTGCGGCGTCACGAAACTATTGATTAGCGCATCATCGAGACGTGTGCGATTCTCCGACATGTCAGCAAACGAATACTTCGGATCGAGTCCGAGAAATAGGGGAAGGTCGCCTGCTTGAAGATTGAGGTCAACAAGCACGGTTCGCGCCGTCGTTGCTGCGGCTAGATTGGTTGCTACGAACGATGTCCCGCACCCGCCCTTGCTCGAAAACACCGCCAGCATTCTTCCTTTCTTCTTTGGTGCTTCAACATGTTCGGAACAAAACTCAGACACTCGATCCAGTACTGTCGTTAATTCCTCCTGGCTAATGGGTAACCGTAGAAACTCGCGCGCCCCCGCCCGCAGGCTGCGAAGAATTAAATCGGGTGATGCATCACGCGCAGCAGTAATCAATGCTGTCTGCGGCGCCTCGCTAACGAGCCGTTCGATCACCTTGATCGCCTGGTCGGCATTGGTACCGAGTGTAATCAGCGCCACGGCTGGTTTTAGGCGAATGATTTCTTCGCGCAACTGCTCGGCATCGTTTCCGCCGGCGAGCAACTGCACGCGGCCATCCGCGGACAACGCGGCGCGAATTTCCTTGAAGTTATCGAGACCGGTGCTAAGAACCACGATTGAGATTGAATGTGTCATTTGTCTGGACCGATGTTAAGGAAGGACTCCTGCGCATTCGCCGGTAAGAGTCGTGTTGTAGTCGGGCATTTGAATGGTCGTGCCGGCAATGGGCGTCAAAAACTGGAATTGATAATTCGTAATCGTTACCGCCACCGTTCCCTCCCCGACGCCGAAATCCGTGTAATCGACGTTCAGGTTTTCGGGAGTCAAATCGGTGACCAGCGCCTTTGAACCTCCCGCAGGATCGCCATAAACGGCTACGTTCCGAATTGCACTGAGACTTGGCCCAACATTGTGTCCGGTGGTTTTGAGACCGGCAGTGGCGTTAGCAGGTTGATTAACAGCATACCGAGCTGCGCGCCTCGCGGCGTCAGCAAGTGCATTGTGAGTCCAAAGCGCTCGGCCAAACTCAAGTACGGCAAAGAGGATTGTCAGAAACACGGTCGCCGCGATTGCGAATTCAACCAGTGTCGAGCCTCGTTCCTTTTTGTTGCCCTTGATAATCATCGAGTTCAAAACGATTCGGTCATCAGATAGCGCATGGTCACGCTTGGTTTGACGTCAACATTCAACGAGAGTGAAGACTTAGTGAGCTTGCCGAGATCAAACAATGGGGTGTGTTTGTAATTAATGATTTGCACGGTGACGGTCGAGGGAAATCCGGTTGTAACGGCGCCGTCAACGTTTCGGCGAACGATATCTACGTTGCTTACCGTGAGCCCGTTGATGACTGGCTGTCCGGTGCCAGCAGTGTTTCCGTAAACGACCAGGTTCTTTGCGGACAAGTCGTCTGCACCGGTCGCCGAGGCTGTTGCCAGGTACCGCGCCGCTACGCGCGAAGCTTTCGCCAGCGTTGCATAAGTTTCAAAGTACCGGCCGAATTCGGCCACCGCCGCGAACAAGACGACGATTACCGGGACAGCTATCGCCAACTCGACGAGCTGAACGCCGCGGTCGTCGCGCTTGAAGACAGCAAGTGTTTTGAGCAATCTTCGCATTGCTGCTCCTAGCGATAGAGGACCGGTTTTGTAATGACCGGACCTGGACCAGCGGCTGCTCCGGGATCGTAAACACCACCGCCAACAACTACGCCGACGCCGATGTACTCAGCCTGAATATCGCCACCGTTTCCGCCCTGCACTTTGCTGCGCAGAAAGAAAGCGCCGAAGTGATCGATCTGAACACGCGTTCGGCCGCCATCGAATTGGCTCTTTTTAACGATGGGGATCAAAACCACGCGGCGGTCCGCCACGCCCTCGTGCGAAGGTGGCTGGGTCTGAGAGCCGTCCTGATAGGTCTGATAATTAATACCCTCTTTGATATTTGTGTCGGGCGGAAAAGTAGAAGGATCCAAACCGGAGGCGTAATCGTCAAAGCGCGTGTTGATTCCCTGACGCACTGCACCGGCGGAAACACCCGGCTTGGTATCGACGTAACCGCCGGCGCCGACTACGTTCTTGACGCCGCTTGCGAGACCGATGCGATCGTCGCTCGCGCCGGATCCATCGATTGCGAGGATTTGATAATTGCCGGGCGATACTGATCCCTGCGGCGCGCCACGAAACGTGTAGAGTTGACCGGGCTTTATCGTCGACAAATTGTCGTCATCGACGACCGAAACCGGAAGATAACCAGTGAAGCCCGTTAGCGCTACTGAAACGCCCGCGGTCGCTTCAGCCTTGAGGTTGAAAGTCTTGCCCAACACGTTGGACACAAAGCTGATCCCCACCGGCGACTGTTGTGTTGTCACCTGAACGAAGCGAATTGTGGACGCGACTCCCTTAGCAGACAGTTCGTCCATGTATGGTCCATTCAGATTTGCCGCAAACACAACATTTGCGCGCGGAAAGCTGACAGCCTGCTGATTGAACTCATACTTGTTCATCTCTTTGACTGCGCGATCCGCTGCATAACCAATCCCGGAATCGTCGTAGTTCAAACCAGAGGCGCCGGCAAGTGCCGCGGCATCTGCAGCATTCTGTAGCTCATTCTTGGCGAGGTAGAGATGACTTATATCGACTCCCAATCCTACGGCGAGCAGTAACGCCAGCATGCCAATGGCCGACACGGCCAGCACCGACCCGCGCTCGTTCTTTCGATTTTTGTGCGATAACAAGTTCATCTCAACCTCCTGCTGCTTCCACGACTAGTTAGGGTTTGAGAGGTTTGGGCGATTCAGGTTGAACGGCTTGGGCCACCGGCGCCGTAATGTCTGCTGGTTTTGTGTTTGAGGAAGTCGCAGTCACCGCCGCACCGTTAGTCTCCGTTGAGCTCTTTGGTTTGCCGTCTTCCTTCTGGGGCGCAACTGGCGCGGGTTTTACCGCCGGCTTCGCTTCAGATTTCTGACCGCCTACTGAAAATCCCGTTGGGCCCTGAATGCCTTCACCCTTCGGTTCGATACCAAGCGGCGAACCTTTCTTGAGGCCATCGATACCTCGGAACTGCGGTAGGTCGTCAGGATTCACCGGCTTCACCAGCTGCGCGGTGATGATGAACATCAACTCGGTTTCGTTCTTTTGAAACGACTTTGATTTGAACAGATTGCCAAGCACCGGTATCTGGCTCAGCACCGGAACCTCCGACATGGACTTGATTTCGCGATTGTCGAGCAGCCCGGCCAACGCAAAGCTCTGGCCATCGCGCAGCTCAACGCCCGTGGTAGCGCGCCTGGTGCTCAAACCCGGAATTACAAAGCCATCGAACTTCACACCATTTGAAAAATCGATCGTTGAAACTTCAGGCATCAATTCCAATCGAATGTGATCTTCGTCGATGATGGTTGGCTTGAACTTCAAGCGCACGCCGTATTCCTTAAACACGATGGTGACGCCGGTTCGCGTACCATCGCTTTGCACAACCGGTATCGGAAATTCGCCGCCGGCGAGGAAGCTTGCTTCCTGGCCGTCCATCGCTATGATGTTCGGCTCCGCTAGTTCACGCACGGCGCCTTCGGTGCGAAGCGCGCGTAGCATCGCCAGTGAGTTACCACCCATCAGCAATAAATTCAGGGCTGGGGAAGACAGTGCGCCTTCAATAACGCCGCAACCCTGGCATAACGGTCTTGGCTGCGATGGAGGACTCGACAGACCGCTTGGTCCAAGACCGCTGTTCAAATAGCCGCCATGACTCGGCGCGCCCTGATAGGTGTAGGACGTCCCGAGATCTTTCAATCGATTGCGCGAAACTTCGGCGACTCTCACTGATAGCTGCACCTGGGTCGCGCTCTTAACCGGCGACGCCAGCATGTTCACTGTCTTAAAGCCGGCGGCTTCGACAACGTTCTGGACTTGCGCCGCGGTTTTCGCTTCGGCAACGCTGCCCGACAACACTACAGAACCATTAGCCTGGCTCAGGCGGATATCGTCTTTGGGAAATAGCGCGCGGATCTGCGAATCGATCAGGGAAAGATTGGCTCGCACGTAAACATCGAACACGAGGTACTCGTTGCCGGATTGTTCCCAGGCGATGAAGTTGACCTGGCCGAACGCCTTCCCGTTCACGACGACCTGATCAGGCGTTACCAGCACGGCTTCGGCAATTTCAGGATTTGAAACTGAAAAGCGACCGACCGGGCGATCAAAGTTGATTACACGCGACTGTCCAACCAACACATTGACGGCAACCGCCTCCTTGTTTTGCTTGAACGATGCTTTGTAGGAATTCTCGTCGGCAAAGGCTGTTGAGCCAGCGACGACGATAATCAAGGACGCCAGCACTAACTTTAGGCGGCGTGTGATTGGGGAACGGCTGCGCATGTGTCTTGCTCCTTTGTGTGTTTGAAAGTCAGCTTAAGAATCGTTGAACTTCGCGCGGCGTTATCGCGCAGACTACGGAAAATCTACGTTTCGTTTCTTCGCGCCTTCGATCATTTCGACCGACGCCCGCGGGGGTGCGGGATTCGGCGCAACGGCCGCCGGGGCGGCTTCAACTCGCACACGATGCACGACTGGCCGCGGCGCCGGCTTTACTTGTTCGCTCTTCAAGGCGCCGGGATCCGGGACCGGATTGGCGCGCTCACCAGTCAACAAACCGCGCTTGTTGATACCGTTGGTTTGCTCGTCGCCCTGGTCCACTGAATTGCGCATGACTAACTGCAGGTGTCCTTCACTAGCCGCCAGCGCAAGCTTCTCGGCCTGCTCCGGCGTTACGAGCAATGTCACCGCCTTGACGCTATTCGCTTCACGTTGATCCTCGGGCTTGTCGATGTTCTGACCATTGGCCAGCACCTTGATGTTCTGCAAGACGATTTTCGAAATCGGATCCTGCATGCCGGCTTTCTCTGCCGGATCGATCACGACCACGACATCGACGAGTGTGCCCGGCATGATGAAGCCGGAAATTCCGACCACGTCGTCAACTTTCACAGTCATCGCTCGATAACCTTCGGGAATCACGGCCGACAATCCACCGGCGGTTCCTTCAGGAGCGAGGCGCGCTTCGGTGATGGGTTCGCGCGGCGCGATGTTGGTCACCGCAACTCGCCCGGCGAGTTTGTCTGGTGATTCGAACGCGCCGTCGGGCGTCGACTCTTTCGGAAATTGGACCACCATCACTTGTTCAGGAATGATTTTCGTGCCTATTGGAATCGCTACCTTCGCGACCGCCACACGGTTCAAGTTCTTGGTATAGGCTTGAGCACTCGACAAATAGCGGCCTACCGATATCGCCGCTAACAATCCGAATAGCAGTGCTCCGGTTAAGACGATAAAGAAACGTTTGTTACGCATGGTGTTAATTCTCCGTGTGGTTCAGTTGTCGCAATACGCGACCGGTTTCAAACTCGAAAGATCGCGATGGAAATAATGCTGCCCATCGTTATCGCGACGCCGTAAGGGATGGTATGAGTGCGATCGGCCGGCACCGCGAACTTCGGCATTTGCCAACCAGGTAAAAGACCCACAAAAATTTGCAGCACACGATGAAGCGTGCTGATGACGGTGCCGGCCCGAATCATCGAGACCACTGCCAGCAGCCCGCCGGTTAACACGACCACCAGGAAAGTAGGAACGACCAACGCAGCACCGGTGACCGCGCCGATCGCGGCAAAAAGCTTTACGTCGCCCGCGCCCATCGCACCGAAGATGTGCAGGAAGAACATCAACACAAATGCCAGTGCGCATCCGCCCAGACTCGCGGCGATACCTTGCAGCCCACCGAAAATTCCATTCATCGCCAGGCCGCCCGCCAGGGCCGCAAGGACAAAGGCGTTCGGAATCCGCCGGTAACGAACGTCGTAGTAACCAATCACGATCGCCAGCGGCAGCAGCAAAACCATATTTACAAGTGCGTGGGCCATTCGATTTGTTAGCGGATCGTTAACCGCCGACGCGGCTAACCAGTTGGTTCAGTCTCGCTCCAATCGCACCGCCTAAAGCTGTGAACGCGCCGGCCACCGCAATCGCGATTAACGCAGCGGCGACAGCGTATTCAGACAACTCAAGACCGGTTTCATCTGAAAGGAATTTGTGCATGCGAATGTTTCCGGCTGAAACTACTTGGAAATCGTCGTGCCAAGCGATGTGATCTTGTCGCTGATGGCGGTGCCCAGTGACGTGAAAGCGGTGACGACGGCTATCGCCACAAGCGCGGCGGCAACAGCGTATTCAGAAAGTTCCAGTCCGGTTTCGTCCAATAAAAACTGTTTCATCTCATCACCTCTAAAAGTTGTTGCTGGATTGATGGTCCAGCGCGCTCGAGGAAACGGGGTTCGTTTTCAGGAGCGCGCCGTTCCAATTCGTGGTTCACAATTACTTGGAGATCGTGCTTCCAAGGGTCGTGATTTTTCCGCTAATCGCGGTACCGAGTGCGGTGAAAGCGCCGACGACAGCGATCGCAACCAAGGCTGCGGCAACTGCGTATTCCGACAACTCAAGACCGGTTTCATCGCGAAAGAATTTCTTAATCATTTGTTTGCTCCTTTAAGTTTGGGTTGTTGCTGTGCTCTTCCCGTTTGAAAAGAACTGAATTGATGTGCCCGTAAACGTGCCTTCATGACGGAAGGGCCACTGTGGTGCGTGGCCCCTCGCGGCCGCTGCGCGACGCGGGTTGGACATTGACCGTGCGGCGGCCAAATCCATTAACCCCGCTCACTACAGCGCCACATAGAGTTAACGCCAAAAGCAAAAGGCCATTGGCTTGCGCAACCATGACCCCGACGTTTATTACCGCCAGGGCCAGTAGCGGCGCCGCAATGGCAATTGCTACTAACGATATGAACTCTTTAATGGTGATTGCCTTCATGGAGATCGTTTGCTTCTGTTTCGAGCTTTGTTGCTCGGGTGTGCTTGCATTAACAAGCGACGTGCCATGAAAAACTGCGCCGAAGGTCCAATGATTGGGAATGATGGCTCCGCGATTTGTCGCCGCGGGTTGACAACTGAAAACGTTACTTCAACGGTGAAGCGTGAAAGCGCCGTGACGTTGGTGCATTTGTGAATGTCGCCGCGAGGTTACACGCCGCACGAGCGATCAATCCTTGAGGCGACAAGCAACGTACGTAAAAAGAAAAGAGCACCGACAACGTCAGGTGCTCTTGCTCAACTGCGAATATTATCTTTGCTAATTACGTTCTGCGCGAAATTGTAATCCTGGTTCCGTATCTTCTTGTAGAAAGTCAGTAACGTCGATTGCCAGCCGCTTTAATTTCTTGTAGAGCGTTTGACGCGAACCGAGGCCCAGCGCCTCGCTGGTCTTTGCCACATTGCAATCGTTGCGTTTCAAGGTTTCCGTTATAACTCGCCGCTCGTACTCTTCCAGTAATTGCTCCAAACGCTCGGATGACGGCTTTGCATTGGCGTCACGTAGTTTGCCAGGCCAGATATGGGCGCTGATATTTTCCGGCACAATGTATTCGTTCTCTTCTGCGTAAAGAACGAGCCTTTCGATCTCCCCCGCCAGTTCGCGCACGTTTCCCGGCCAGGGATACTCTTCGAGAATGCGAATCGCATCGCCCGTAATGCCCGCAACGGCCCGGTCATTCCGGCGCGCATAATGCGAAAGATAATGCGAGATCAGCGCGGAGACATCTTCAGGTCGTTCGCGCAGTGGCGGGACCTTAACAGTGAGCGTCGTTATCCGGTAATAGAGATCTTCGCGGAAAAGCTTTTCACCGACCAATTGTTCGAGGTTTTTGTGCGTTGCTGCGATAACACGCACGTTGACTTTTCGCGGCGATGGTTCACCAAGAGGATGAATCTCACCCTCCTGAAGAAAGCGCAACAATTTCGGCTGCAGCACCAGCGGCAGGTCGCCAATTTCGTCAAGGAATAAAGTACCGTTCTCAGCCGCGCGCACCAGTCCTTCGCTATCGCGCAGCGCCCCCGTGAAACTGCCTCGCCGGTGGCCGAAGAGCATGCTCTCAATTAAGTCAGGTGGGGCCGCCGAACAATTGAATGGAACGAAGGCCTTCTCCACCCGGCGACTTAAGCGGTGAATCGCGTGGGCCACCAGCTCTTTGCCGGTTCCGGACTCACCGGTAATCAATACTGTAGAGTTGGAATCTTTGATGCGCGCAACGGCACGAGCTACGTCGTTCATCGCGTGACTCGCGAAGATCATTCCCGGCAAGACCGCTTTGTCTTCGGGTTGATCGTCGTGGTTACCCGCTCGATTGGGCCGGTGCAGAGCTACG
>DATENN010000282.1:0-8903 GCA_035275045.1 Pyrinomonadaceae bacterium | reverse complement strand
GACCGCACGTTCCCACTTAGCATCGACATTCAACGCGTCCGCGAGCGTGCCGATGAAGTGAAATTCACGGGCGGCCTCTTCATTCGAAAACAATAGCTGTACCGCCGACGAATAGTAAGCGCGTCGATCGTCGAGCTCTTTTAAGCTTTCAAGACGATGAATCGTGCGCGAGTGCTCGTCGCGTACTCGAGTCAACTCGGCTTCCGTATCGCTGACCGCCTCATGTCCCTGCACGACCGTATCGACAGCGCGTTCGCGTTCACTATTCAGCTGCGCAATGCGCTCGCGAGCAACATTGATTTCCTGGCTGAAGGCGTCGGCTTCCGCCTGCCGTTCGGCGTGTTGCGTTCGCGCGCGTTCCCCTTCGTGACCGAGCCCGTCAGCTTGTACACCGAGGCGCTCGAGCGTGCCTTCCAGCTGGCGAGCGATCTCCCGCAGTCTTTCAGCGACGGCAGTGTGTTGCAGCAGGTCGGCACGAGCGGTTTCAATGGCGGATTCTGCATCCGTTGCCGCTGTTAATCTTTCCGCATGCGAGTCTTCGGCGATTTTCAAACTCGCGGCACTTTGCTCGGCCTCCCCGCGCAACCGGGTGTCCTCTTCCTGCAAACGTTTGCATTCGGATTCAACCAGAATCAAGCGCTGTGAAAGCGCATCGATCTCAGCGGTGATTTCGCCGCTGCGTTTTTCTAACGAGAGCACCTGCTCTTCCTGATAGGCTTTTTCACGGGCCTGGCGATCGCGCCGCAAAACCGCTTCAGCGGCAGCAGCACGTGCGGCTGCCAAATCGTCTTCGGTTTGCCTGGCTGCATGCGTCGCAGCACGGGCTTCCTCTTCCTGCCGCGCGAGATCTTCCGCCACCGTGCGTTCAAGCGCGCTGGCTTCTTCAAGCTTTGCAACAGTCTCTGCCAACAGAGCGGTGAGCTTTCGATCTTCAGCAACAAAAACCCGTCTTAGCAACTCGCGCAGTTCTTCGCGGAACACGCGGTACCGACGGGCCTTCGCAGCTTGCCGTCGCAGGCTATTCACTTGTCGATCGATTTCAGAAATGATGTCGCTGATGCGCGACAGGTTAGAGCGTGCGGATTCTAAACGGGCTTCTGCTGCTCGTTGCCGCACGCGAAACTTCGTGATGCCGGCCGCCTCCTCGATGATGGTGCGGCGATCCATCGGCTTCGCCGAAAGGATTTGACCGATGCGTCCCTGTTCGATGATGGCATAGTGACCGCCGGCGAGACCCGTTCCCGAAAAGAGATCCTGTATGTCGCGCAGGCGGCAAATTTTATCGTTAAGCAGATACTCGCTTTCCCCGGAACGATATAGGCGGCGAGTAACGGAAACGGCTTCGCCCGGCGCAAATTCTAAAGCGAGATTTCGCCGTCGCCAGTGACGCTTGTGAGAACTCTTGTGAGCGGCAACTGTTGCGGTGTTACCGTCGCCTGCCTCTGCCGGCACCTGGTCGATCACTCCCTGTTCAGCGGGCGCTGCAACTACTTCAACATCAATGACCTGATCGTCGATTTGCTCCAGCGTCGAGTCGATGTCTTCGATATCAGGCTCGCTCTCAATCACCTCGTCGCGGACCATGTGCATGACAACTTCGGCCATGCCGCTCGGCGGTCGATTGCGCGAGCCTTGAAAGATTACGTCTTTCATCTCGCCGCCGCGCAAATGTTTGATGCGCTGCTCGCCCAGGACCCAGGCAATCGCGTCCGCAACATTGCTCTTGCCGCAGCCGTTCGGCCCGACAATGCCTGTAATTCCGTCACCTGTGAAGAGAATTTCGGTGTAGTCCGCGAAGGATTTGAAGCCCGTAATCTCGAGGCGTTTCAGTTTGAACATGCGAGAATCAGTCTATGGTTCCCAGAGCCCTGGCGCCAACAGACTAACCCGATCAGGGGACCGCGCGAGGGTGTAGCAATATAATTGCGAGTTGCTTAGAATGTCAACCAAAACTTGAGGTAACGGTTGGTTATTGAAGCATGTAGCAAACTTACGCGAGGGTGCTTAATTGTCCCGCCATGGCTGGCGCCTCACGGCGTCTGAACAGCCGTTGATTAGTTTCGGGCTTTTCCAGCAAACATCAGTTCGATGCCCTGACGAACGCCTTCTGGCGTCGTCGTTTCGGCTCGCAGTTGACGGCCGTTAATCAAGATCGTTGGCGTCCCATTAATTCCTTTTTCGGTCGCCGAATCCATGTCCGCTTCGATGCGCATCTGCACCTGCTTGTCGTTTAGGTTCCGACTAAATTCCCACGTATTCAAGCCAAGCTCTTCGGCGAACTTAACAAAAATCGGCCGAGGATTGATGTCGTCTTTCCAGCGCTCTTGCCGCTCATATAACAAGTCATGCATTTCCCAGAAATGATTTTGCATGCGCGCGGCCTCGGCCGCTTGCGCCGCGAGCATCGCGTTTTTATGAACGGCGGTTAATGGCAGGTTGCGAAATATGAAGCTCAACTTCTCACCGTATTCCTGTTTCAATTTCTTCAGTGTCGGATGCAGTTGAGCGCACGCCGGACATTGATAGTCACCAAACTCTTCGAGGGTGACAGTCTTGGTTTCACTTGATTGATTGGTATTAGTCGCAACCGGTCCGTCATCGCTGCGATGACTGCTGTCGTTGGATCTCAAAAGCAACGCACTGCCGGCCGCGGTAACCAGCAAGACGAAAGCGATGATCAGAAACGGGCGATGGTTATTCATCGAAGATAAAATCGTACCATGCCAGCGATACTGCTGCGTAAAAAAAGGCGCGCCCGTCAAGTGACAGACGCGCCCCGAAAATGACTCGCTTCGCAAGCACTAACCAGTTACAAACAACGCAGCCAACGTCTTTAACAACTTGCCATTCAGGCTGTCGCTGAAGATTCGTTGCTGCCAACTAATCTCAGTACCATCGAGCGATGGTCCTTGTTGGTTACCCGTCGGACTGCCGGCGAAACGTTCCCGGTATTCTGCGGAGACAATAAATGCTTTGACCATCTCCGCGCGCTTCACGCGGCTGAGGGCAACGCTGTCGTTTCGCACGTCTTCCCCAGGCTGACTGAATTGGTTCATCTTGCTTAGCCAAAAGTCGTAACCCGAAAAGCTGTTGTCCGGGATGTCATCCGGATTACGGCGCAAGTAACCGTAGTACTCCATCAAGACAAACGCCGGATTGTATTGGAATTGATAGACAGAATTGCTGTCAGCAACGCTACGCAAGGCTGCTGCCCGCCCAGCTGTATCGCCACTGCCGTAAGCGCTGATTGCTGCGTTGCGCTCAGCAGTTGTCGGCGTGACTGACGCATTACTGAAAAGCCCGTCCACATAATTAGCCGCCGGCGTACCCTGCGGAAAGCGAGTCAGGAATTCCGGCCGTTGCACGAACTCCTGGAAAAAGTTCACCTTGTTCTGCTCGAGTCGCGCGTCTGCGCCCGGCTGGCCGATGACGACACCATCGCTCACGGCGCGTTGATCGCGCAGAAATACGGTGTAGCGTGGGTTACTCTTTTCACTACCGAAGGCCGCCTTGTGCGTCCGGATTACCAGATAACCCGTGTTTTGAAATTCGATGGAAAGAAAGAACGCGGCTGAAACATTCGTTCGCTTTTCATCAAGACAGGCAGCGTTACTGCCGCAGCCTGTTATTTGAGCGGTCCAGAAATCCTCGCCCGACTGATCGCTCTGCCGGTTGAGAAAATCGTGATAGTGCTGTCCGACGAAGTTGCGCGCGTCATCGATCGGGTTAGATGACGATTCGGTCGTATCGTCGGCGATTTGGACCGAAGCTGACGCCGGCACTCCAAGTGTGGTACCCGCCGAAGGATTACTCAGAATGATAGAGGCCGTCTCAGGCCCTTCGGTGTAGCTATCTTCGTTGACCAACACCGGAAATGTCTTTTGGGTTTCACCGGCGCCAAAGAAAAGCCGACCGGTTGCGTAGATATAGTCGCCTTTCTGCTTAGCCGTCCCGTCCACGCTGGTGTAATCAACGGTTGCAGCGGTCGAATTGGTGCCGACTCGCGTCACCGTGACGACGACTTGAGTGCAGTCCTCCTGAACGGGATAAGCAGCCGAGCTAAATTGGAATGTCGACGTTGGGGCCGGAGTCGGTGTCGGCGTCGCGGTCGGAGTTGGCGTCGGCGTTGGTGAACCAGACGGCAACGCACAGGAAACTGAACTCACGTTGGCGCAATTTCCGACTACGAACTCGGTGCCTCCGCGCGTTATGTCGCGCCGGCCGTCGCTCGAAGCCGTAAACGTGGAACCGCGCAGACCGCTCAGGACCGAACCTGGTCCAATCGCCGGCCCATGCGTCACGAGCGAATTTAACTTGCTAACCGACACCTTGATCGTGATCGTCTTGTTTGTAGTATCAAAAGAACCGCAATCAGCAGAACCTCGATCCGTATAAGTGATCGTGCCATCCGAAGCTCTGACGGCAGTTCCATACGTAAACGTGCCCGCGGGGTTCGTTTCGGTACTTGCCCGCAGGTAGAACTGATCGCCGCGATCGGACACTGCAAAACTGTAATCGCCCACGGGACTCAAACCGCTGAACGGCGCATTCGCCGTAAAATTCATCCGCCAATCCGAACCCGCTGGTACGACAGTGAGATCCGACACCTTCATCGTGGCGCTGATGACGGTTTCTCCGCCTGGTCCGACTTCGCATTCATATTTAATCGAAAGAATGTCGAACGGATCGTTAGCATTGATTCTCGTCAGGCCACGTCCACTCGCGGCGTCCTGAGCAAAGTCGGTTACTTGTGACCCTGCTATCCCACCGACGCTCGCGGCCGAAGGTTGTGGTCCGGTTACTGGAGCAGGTGTTGGTCCCGGATCGGGCACGTTTGTCTTGCCGTCGCCACTAATCTTTGGCCCGCCGATTTGTCTGCTCAAATAAACGTGACCGTCAAAGTCGTTGTGATCATCCGTGTAGCCAATGACCGCTGCGCCAGTTGGATCAAAGGAGATTTGAAAGTAGTCGATCAGGTTGCGATTCTGGCACTGCATCACCGGCGATACGCAAAGTCCCCCTTCCGACACATTGCTCGCGTGAATAATGTGGTCGCTGACTTTCGTTTGCCGGAAAGTGGGATTGTTCGAAGTCGCATTGAAACTCTGCGCAAAGAACACTTCCCAGTTTGCATTGTCGTCGTTGGTTGAGCTTGCAGAACCGTACCAAACAATCCCTACCGAACCAGGCGTCGGTCCGGTTTCCAACCACGGAAACAGGCTGGTCTTGGTTTCAGCCCCATTGCTGACGCGAACTGGCGTGCTCCACGTCACACCTTTGTCCGTCGAATGGACCAGAAAGATGTCGTGAGCATTCGAATAAGCGACGTACACCGTCCCGTTGGGTGTGCCATCGTCTGCGACTTTCACTGGAAAGAACAGATGGTTCACGCCGTTGGCGTCGGTAGCCGCTTGCGTGCACTGATATACCGCCGCTTCACCGGTAGGCAAAGTGACCGTGCTATGGCAGACCTGTCCGGTCGAGCCGCTAATATAAACAGTTCCAGTGGGTTGATGGACGTCGATGTATCCCACCTGACCGATTGCTCCAGCCGTTTGCGCAGGTCCGAACGTCAAACCCCCATCGGTTGAACGTTGAATTTGAGTGACCGCCGGCTCCAGCGTGCGATAGAGAAGGTAAACAGTATTCGGTCCGTAGAATTCTTCCCATTGCCGGTCGTCCGCAGGCACGCCGCCGGTCGCGTTGCCTAGATTGTTACGCGTGAATGTTGCGCCCTTGTCGGTTGATTTTTGCGACGAGATGTTCGCAGCAATCAAACTTGAAGAGGCCAACGTCGGCGGACTCGGTAAGTTGCCGTTAGTTGGATCCGGCATGCTCACGGCGAGGTCAACGTCGCCGCCGCCATCGCCGCCCAAATCTGCGGCGTCGTCCGGACTGAAGGCATCAGGCTGCCCGCGATAAATCGGATTGCGCATGAATGGATCGTAACTGCCGCTTGACGGTTGTAGATCGACATACCAAAGATCCACACCCGCCGGAAAACCGCGAATTCCAGCGATATAGAAATTGCCGGGCTTGTCAGTGCGATTGCTCGGTTCACCATCGCGCGGCGCGACTGGCGCGCGCGCAGTGACACTGGGGCTAAATGTTAGCCCTCCCGAAATGTAGGTTGCGGTGGGCGCCTGCGTTTTCGCCTGTAACGCGACTGACCCGTGATACTGATCGACGAGCGGGGTGACTGCCGAATAAACCGTTCTAATCGTGTAGTCCCCTGGGCCGGTATTCGCCGGATCGATCGCTGAATTTTCTTCGGTCGCAGGTGCACCACCGGTGGATTGTCCAATCGGCGGCGTGGCGTTGCACTGATCATTGGTGGACACCAGTGTGGGACACTTGTGAATATAGATATCGTAGTCGTTAGCGGGCGCAGTCCATTGCAATTTTGCAGCGATTATTTTTCCGGTGTAATCGCCAGGGACTACCGTCAGACGAAAGGTGTCGCAATTGACTCCTTCTGTGCAGTCAGCTTCGTGCGCGTTCGCTCCAGTGCTCGTCGCTGTGCCGGTCCAGCTGCCGGTGAAGGTTGGTACCGGACCGGTGGGCCCGATCGCCCCTGAAGGTGGATTAGCCGCGACCGCGCCGCGCGGAAGGAGGCTGGAGATCACAATTGCGCTCGCGAGCAGGCAAAGAATAAATCCTGAAACGATCCAGCGAGCAGAACTCGACCTGCGATAAGAATGCAGTAGTTTTTTCACGTCCGTGTCCTTCCCTTTGAAGCCGCCCTCTGATTAGTTAGCTGCGTTACCCCAGACCCAGCGCATAAGTAACGGTAGATTTAAGCGCCAGCAAAACCGTTGCAGCGGTATCGCTCCAACCAGGCTTCACTAATATCGCGACAGACCCAAATGGCTGTCCGCGCGTTGAGTCGCCACCAAATCGCCCGCGATATTCCCCGGACACGAGGAACGCCTTGACCATCTCGGCCCGGAATGCG
The DNA here is from genome assembly GCA_035275045.1 of Pyrinomonadaceae bacterium. GTDB lineage: Bacteria > Acidobacteriota > Blastocatellia > Pyrinomonadales > Pyrinomonadaceae > PSRF01. The sequence continues at coordinate 1,948 of DATENN010000282.1, read as the reverse complement.
CGCGCTCTTGCAGTCTCTTCGTCGCGCACATCTTCGCCCGGCTGGCTGAACTCATTCATTTTCTTCAGCCAGAAGTCGTACCCCGAATAATCGTTGTCCGGAGCGTTATCAGGATTTCTGCGCAAGTACCCGAAGTACTGAAGCAACACAAATCCGGAATTGTATTGAGCGTTGTACACCGCGCCGCTATCGACGACGGCGCGAATGCCGTGCGCGCGCTTTTCTTTCAAGCTGCCGCCGCCGTCATAAGCGAACAGTGCTTGATTTCGTTCCTGGTCAGTCGGGGTGGCGCCGGCGCGGGCAAACAATTGATCGATGTATTGATCGCGCGTCATCGAAGTCGGAAAAGCAGCCTGGAAGTCCGCCCGGTCAACCCAATCAAGAGCGAACCCTTGCTTGTTCTGCTCGAGCACGGCTTCCCAATTTTGTTGACCGACCTGAACACCACGCTGCAGCGTTTGCTCGTCTTTCAGCAATTCCAGATACCGTGGAAAACCGCGCGGTCGCTGGCCACTATCGACGAACGACGTGCGATAGAAGCGAAAGGCGAAGTAACCGGTGTTCTGGTATTCGAGAGAGAGGAAGAACGCTTGCGACACATTCGAGCGCTTGACCTCCACACAGTGCGTGTCGTTGCCGCATTTTGTTATTTCGTTTACCCAGAATGCATGGCCATCAGGATCCGATTGCCGATTAAGGAAATCGTGATAGTGCTGTTCGACGAATGTATCCGGATCGTCGATCGGATTGGTTGAGCGATCGACACTTTCGTTGTCCTGAATTTGAATGGACGCGGCGCTCGGGCTACCGATCGTCCCCGCGCCGGATACCGACGTGATTTGCACTGTTGCTGACTCGGTACCCTCGGCGTAGGCATCGTCGCTTATCAGCACCGGGAATGTTTTCGATGTTTCCCCGGCGGCGAAGACAACAAAATTCGATGCGTAGGTAAAGTCGCCACGCTGTGTTGCCGTCGCGTTGTTTACGACGTAGTTCGCAACAGTCGGCAGCGAGTTTGGACCACTCCGCGTGATAGTGATTAGGACCTGTACCGCGCCTTCCGTCACCACATAGCTTCCCTGACTAAACTGTACCGTCGTGTCAGGAGTTGGCGTGGCCGTTGGTGTCGGTGATGCAGTCGGCGTTGGCGTCGCTGTCGGCGTTGGCGTCGCCGTTGGCGTTGGCGTGGCCGTTGGCGTCGGTGTCGCCGTTGGCGTCGGTGTAGCAGCAGAGCACGGCGAATTGCCGACTAACCGGTAACTTGCTCCGGTATAAACATCCTGCACAGTTCGACTGGTCGTATCAGTCGCAGATGTTGACAGCACGGTTTGATTGCCATTACCGGCAAAAGTGCGGCCAACGATTGCGCCGATAACGTCGCCGGCAGTCGGGTCTCCTACTTTCTCGGAAGACACTGTTATCGAGATCACTCCCGTCGCTTGATCGATGGTTCCGCTGTCGGCATCACCGATGCGATGCGGCGTACTGGTGTTAGCCGGCACTGATTCGACAGTCGTCACAGTCCCGTACTCAAACGACGGCACACTCGATCCATCCGTATTCATGCCGACGTAATAGGTACCTGTAAAGTCAGCTTCTGCGATTCCAGTTGCACGCTTCGGATAATTCCAAATCACACGCCACTGGCGGTTTGGAAGCAGCGTGCTGAGATCAGCGACCTTCAGTTTGAAGACGATCTTGTTGCCTGATTGCACATAGTCGAGCAGGCGCACCTCGACAACATCAAGGTCGGCATTTGCCGGCGCACTCTTCTGGTCGCCGACTGGATCGACCACCTCACGTATACCGCCGCATTGAGAATCGCCGATTGGAACTGACAGCACTTCGTTGCTGCCACAGGAACTTCCGGAAGCATTAGTTGCTGTTACTTTGTAGTAGTAGTTGGTATTTGGATCGGCGGTGGTGTCGTCGAATTGAGTCGCCGTGC
>DATENN010000281.1:0-7985 GCA_035275045.1 Pyrinomonadaceae bacterium | reverse complement strand
AAAAGTCGATGTGGAAATTTCGGCGCTCGTCTCTCGTGCTTCCGAACAGGAGCGTGGTGATGTGGCGCACAAGAAAATGGCGCGCGATGCGGTGCGACGCGACGAGTACGCCACCCGACTTCCGCCGGTCACTGTATCTCGTTTGGTTGATCATATTGATCATGTCGTGAAGCTGGTTGGCATCGATCACGTCGGTATTGGTTCCGACTTCGATGGCGTTCAGGCGACACTCAGTGACCTTAAGGATGTGAGCGAGTTGCCGAATCTCACCGTCGAGCTGTTGCGCCGTGGTTATTCAGAAGCGGACGTCGACAAAATACTCGGTGGCAACATTCTTCGCGTGATGGAACAAGTCGAGAACAATAAGCGCTAACCTCGACTTCGCTGCTCAGATCCATGGTCAATACGAAAACTACGCGGCCGCGAATAGGTTTTCACGCACCAATCAAAGGCGGTTTGCACCACGCCCTCTTCGTTGCCCGGGATACTGGATGCGACACGCTGCAAATCTTTTCTCGCAATCCGCGAGCGTGGGCGGCCAAACCATTAACGAAAGCGGACGTTAACCTCTTTCGCAAAATACGACGCGATACGAAACTCAATCCGGTGGCGATTCACTGCAATTATTTGGTGAACCTGGCCGCCGCTGACGATTTGCTGTTGGAAAAATCGCGTTTGTCTTTTCGCGAAGAACTGCAGCGAGCCTTGATGCTGCGTGCGGATTATCTGATTGTTCATCCAGGCAGCGCGCGTGGCGCATGTGAAGCCGACGGGATCACGACCTGCATCGACAGTATCAAACTCGCATGTCGCGGTTTGCGTCTTGGATCGTTGCGCATTCTTCTGGAAAACACAGCGGGACAAGGCGAATGCATAGGGCATCGCTTTGAACACTTGCGTGAGATCATGAACGGCTGTGCAAAACTCGACTTAGGAGTCTGTTTTGACACCGCCCATGCATTTACTGCTGGTTACGATATTCGTGAGCAAGATGGGCTCGACGCACTGATTCAAAAATTACAACGCACGGTCAAGACCAGGAACGTGCGCGCGATTCATTTCAACGATTCCCGCGCGCCATACAACTCTCGAGTCGATCGTCACTGGCACATTGGCGAGGGACACATCGGGCTCGAGGCCCTGCGTCGGGTGGCGCGCCATCCGAAACTGGCGCATGCAGCTTTCATTTTAGAGACGCCGTACGACGACCCGCGCGCGGATTTAGATAACCTGAACAAACTGCGATCGTTTGTTGACTCTCTCGATGGTTAGTACCAAAATTGTAATTAACTCTCTCTTGCGCGCATACATGCAGGAACACTTACGCACTAGAGACTGAGCCGGCAGTATTGATTGGATCAGTTAGACAGTCTTTAATTAACCGTATTAGAATCAAGCGCATGATGGCTAGTTCAGTTATTCAACTCAACAAACTCCTCCTAACGGTGCCGCTTCTTCCGCGCGTTCCTTAACGTGCCTGGCGGAGCGGCGAAACTTCACACCAATCACAGCAGCATCGAAACGCAGCCTTGGGCTTCTCGCAAAGCGTGAAACCAGAGCCAGCGTTACGAGTTGCCGGCTATTTCATGGTAAGTGTTAATCCGTTGGGACATGACGATGAACGAAAAATATTTTCCTGAACAGATTGAGAAGAAGTGGCAGCAGCGCTGGCGCGAGACACGCGCCTTCGAGGCGCAGAACGACGACCCGCGGCCAAAGTTTTATGCGCTCGAAATGCTGCCGTATCCATCCGGCTTTTTGCATATGGGTCACGTGCGTAATTACGCGATTGGCGATGCGCTCGCCTGGTACAAGCGGCTGCAGGGCTTCAATGTTTTACATCCGATCGGCTGGGACAGTTTTGGCCAACCCGCCGAGCAGGCCGCCATCAAACGCGGAATCAATCCGCGCGAGTGGACCGAGCAAAATATCGCGCACATGCGCGGACAGATGCAGCGGTTAGGAATCAGCTACGACTGGTCTCGGGAAATCGCTGCGCACCGCCCCGATTACTACAAATGGGACCAGTGGTTTTTCCTGAAAATGTACGACCGCGGTTTGGCTTACAAAAAACTGTCGCCCGTGAATTGGTGTCCGCGCGAGAACACCGTGTTGTCGAACGAGCAATCGTCTGGCGGAGTCTGCTGGCGTTGCGGCGCCAATGTTGAGAAGCGCGATCTTGAGCAATGGTTCCTGCGCATCACCGATTACGCTGAACAGCTTGTTGAAGACATCAAACAAATCGAATCCACTTGGCCTGAAAAAGTTTTGAAGCGGCAACGCGACTGGGTGGGCCGAAGTGAAGGCGCGTTTGTTGATTTCGCCGTCAAAAACAGCAAGCAAAAAATTCGTGTGTTCACTACGCGCATCGACACCATCTATGGTGCGAACGCAATCGTGTTATCGGCTGAACATCCGCAACTTGCTGAGTTGCTCGCCGGTTCAGCATTGCAAACAGACGTTAACCGCTTTGCAGAAAAAGTGCGCGCGCAAAAAGCTACTGCCGCACGAGCGTTGGACCAGGAAGAGGAAAAAGAAGGCATCAACACCGGCGCGCTGGCCGTCAATCCGTTCAGTGGCGAAACCATTCCTATCTGGGTCGCCAACTACGTGTTAATTGAGTATGGCACCGGCGCGGTGATGAGTGTTCCCGCGCACGATGAACGGGACTACGAGTTTGCGCAAAAGTATTCGTTGCCGATCCGCCGGGTTATCGAAAGGGTTTCGCACGAGCAGGAAGCCATCACGCACGATGCCTCAAGTGAAGATCAGTCACTGGCGATGCCGCACGCGTTTACCGACTATGGAATTCTGGTGAACTCCGCGGAATGGAGCGGCAAGCTTTCCGAAGTGGCGATCAGAGAAATGGCCCAGTACGCCAGGGAACATAAATTTGGTGAAGCGGCAGTAACTTACCGCATACGTGACTGGGGTGTGTCGCGCCAGCGTTTTTGGGGCGCCCCCGTTCCAATGATTCATTGCGAAAGTTGCGGCACAGTGCCGGTGCCATACGATCAATTGCCGGTGACCTTGCCCGAAAATGCCTCGTTCACCGGAACAGGCGAGTCGCCGTTGGCCGGTGTTCCCGAGTTCGTAAACACGACGTGTCCGAAATGTAAAAAGCCCGCGCGTCGGGAAACGGACACGATGGACACGTTCGTAGATTCATCGTGGTACTTCTTCCGTTATTGCGATCCGCACAACGATTCGCAGCCCTTCGATCCAAAGCTCGCGGCAGCATGGACTCCGGTGGATCAGTACATCGGCGGCGATTCGCATGCGGTGATGCATTTGATCTACACGCGGTTCTGGACGAAGGTCATGCGCGATCTCGGTCTCGTATCGTTTGACGAACCCGTGAAGCGGCTGTTGACGCAGGGCATGGTAACGAATCGTGTCGAAGGCACCGACGAATGGAAGGCGATGTCGAAAAGTCTCGGCAACGGCGTCGATCCGGACGAGATGATCGAGGCGTTTGGCGCGGACGCAGCCAGGCTGGTGGTGTTATTCGCGGCGCCGGTCGAAAACGAATTGCGCTGGTCGGAAGCTGGAATCGAAGGCGCGGTCAGGTTTTTGCGCCGCGTTTACACGATGGTTTGGCGCTGGCACGAGCGGTTATCAAACACCGTCGGCAGCACCGTGAGCACTCCCAACTCTGATACAAGCGGACCCGCCCGCGCGTTACAGCGAAAGACTCATCAGACAATTGCTCGAGTGACCCGAGACCTTGAGCAACTGCATTTCAACACTAACGTTGCGGCGTTAATGGAATTGTTTAACCAGCTGAGTGATTTCAATGCCGATCCCGCAACGGCGTCCGCCACCGATGTCGCAGTAGTGAGGGAAGCGTTGGAATCTCTCATTATTATGTTGACTCCCTTTGCGCCGCATGCGGCCGAAGAGATGTGGGAAGGACTGGGTTACGCCGGCGGCTTACTGCAGTCTGCGCGTTGGCCCATCGCCGATCCTGAATTGGCACGCAGTGACGAGTTGGAAATTCCTGTTCAAGTAAATGGCAAGCTCCGTTCACGGCTTATTACTTCGCCGGATGTTTCTGAAGACGAGTTGCGCATCGCCGCTTTAGCGGATTCGAAGATCCAGGCATTGCTGCAAGGCCAGGAAGTGGTAAAGGTCATCGTTGTGCCCCAGCGTCTGGTCAACGTGGTAGTGCGGTGATGCGCAACGGCGTACGCAAGTCGCTGAGTGTCTATCTTTTAGTGGTTGCTTGCGCTTTAACATGCCGCTAGAATCAAGCGCGTTATCTTTGCCGCCGCTTCCATCGAGCCCTAGATGAAAGAATGCCCAGCCTGTAAGCGCTGTTTCCCCGACGACGTAAATCACTGTCCCCAGGATGGCGATGCCACTACGCCTTCGCTGTTGGGCGAGCCAATTCTGGACGCGCGCTATCAACTTGAAAAACGTCTCGGCCAGGGCGGCATGGGCGTCGTTTTTCAAGCCCGTCACATATTTCTAAAAACCTCTCACGCCATCAAAGTGATCCTGCCCGACCTCGTCGGCAACGATCCGATGCTGGTGACTCGCTTTCGACAAGAGGCGCTCGCAGCTGCCGCCATTCGCCATCAAAACATTATTGCAGTGACGGATTTTGGCGTGGTGCGCGGCACGATGCCTTTCCTGGTCATGGAATTTGTAAGCGGCAAGTCCCTGCAGGACATTCTCGCCGAAGAGAAGGTGATGTCGCCCGCGCGCGCCCTCGAGTTCACGTGCGCGATCGGCGCCGGCGTCGCTGCGGCGCACCGCCAGAACATTGTGCATCGTGATCTTAAGCCGCTAAACATCATGACACAGCAGAACCAATCCATCGCGGAAGGTTTGAAGATCCTCGATTTTGGTTTAGCGAAAATTAAGTCGGGCGAACTGCTTGGTTCTTTCATTCAAGCCAAGACCAGCGGGCTGATGGGCTCTCCTTTTTATATGGCGCCGGAGCAATGGTCAGATGACGAGCCGGATGCACGAGCGGACATTTATAGTCTCGGGATAATTCTTTACCAGATGCTCGCGGGTGACGTGCCGTACAAGGGTTCGTCGATTCCCTCGATCATGAAAAAGCACCTGACGCTGCCGCTGCCGACCTTTAAGTCAGTCGGTGTGGATGTCCCGCCGCGACTCGAAGCCGTGGTCCAACACGCGCTTGAAAAAGAAGTTTCAGCGCGCACACCGTCAGTCGAGGTCTTTCTCCAGGAGCTGCGCGCGGCAGTCGGCGACTTTGATTCGACATTAAACCTGGCGAGCACTCGTCAAACAGGAAATCTGGCAGCCAACGAAACGATGTTTGCGCCCGCAGCCGGCACCGGCGACCAACCGCTGGGAACAACCTCGCAAGCAGCGTTTGATTCGATGGCCGGTACGGTTAGCTCTTCAGCTTTAAGCGAAGAAGAGCAAGCGCAGATTGCGTCCTCGCGCGCAGAGTTTGAACGCGAGCACCAGGAGCGTGACCGCATTGCACGTGAACAACTTGCCGCTGACGCCGCAGAGAAAGAGCGCCGGCGCAAGGAACAGGAAGATCGCGTGCGCAAAGAGCAGGAAGAACGCGAAGCCCGCGATCGTCAACAGCGCGAGCAAATGGAGCGCGTTGAAAGACAAGCCAAGGAACTTGAAGAACGTCTGTCGAGACTTGCCACCAGCATGCCGCCGCAGGCGACGGTAGCTGAGTCAGCTCGACCTGAGGTGGTGAAAGGAATAACTCCTCAGGTAGCCGGCGATAATAGTTTTCCGGGAGTTTCTTCTGTTGCGCCGGGCGCCTCCGTAATGTTAGGCGAACCCGCAAAAAAAGGAAGTCCGATGTTAATGATTGGCGGCATCGTACTAGTACTGTTGTTAGCCGGAGGTGCCGCCGCATATTTCTTAACCCGGTCCAAGCCGACAACACCGGGCGGGTTGCCGACTGGGCCAACTAATCCAAATGGTCCATCGGGTCCAACTCAAACAGCAAAGGCTGATCTGGTCGAAATCCCGGGCGGGACTTTTCAAATGGGCCGCAATGATGGACCACCACAGGAAAGGCCTGAGCATTCGGTGACGGTGCAAAAATTTTATATGGACCGCACCGAAGTGACTAATGGCGAATATGCTGACTTTGTTCGCGACATGAATTATGAAGCGCCGAGTCACTGGGTGCGCGGACAACCGCTGGCGGGACAGGAAAAGTGGCCGGTCGTGAACGTCTCGTCGCAGGACGCGCAGGCCTTTGCAGCGTGGCGTTCAAAACGCGATGGCGTTACGTATCGACTGCCTACCGAAGAGGAGTGGGAGTTCGCTGCTCGGAATGGCGGCGAAACTAAGTCCTATCCGTGGGGCGACACCTGGATGGACAACCGCGCGGTCATCAAAGAAGCAGCGCCGCAACCCGTCGGTAGTTATCCTGACGGCAAAGACAAGTGGGGCGTTGTTGATCTAATCGGTAACGCGTGGGAATGGACTTCTTCTAAGGCTTCGCTATATAGCGGCGTCGCTGAAATTCCCGCCGCGACACGCGAATGGGTTGTCGCGCGTGGCGGCTCGTATGCCAGCGATCCGAAAGACCGGCAAATTCCGGTTTCAGCAACCTACCGCGATTGGTTCCAACCAAACCTGCGCCATCCAAATTTTGGCTTCCGCCTGGTGCGCCCGGCGGAATAGTCCCAATCCTTCGTACTCCAATCCGCTTTTGGTTAGATTATCTCCGCAAGTTTAGCTACAATTCCGCACGTTTTGACGGCTTCTGCCACGGCTACAACTGATTAACTTGTCGTTTTCAATCTTATAACCCGGCAGAGCAGGAGAGATCGATGAGACATCACTCGATTATTCGCGCCTTTCTACCGCTGATCGCCGTTTCCTTCGTGATAACCGCTCCATCACTTTGCGCCAACGCTCAGGACGTGGGTGTCGACGTTGGCGGTGGCGCCGGTATTTTCCGGCCCAAGAATCCTGAATCGAAAAAGCGCGCCACACGAACATCTCCGCCGTCGAACAGGCGCACTGGGAACCGCACTACGACGACGGCGACACCAAACCCGGCGGTTGCCGATCAGGTCGAGGACTTGTTGGATAAGGGAAACCAGTTTCGCGATGCGCGGCGATTTGCTGAATCCGAGGATTCCTATCAGGGTGTACTGAAACTCAAACCGCGAGACAGTCGCGCCGCCTATGGTTTGGGTAATATCTATTCCGATCAGCAACGCTGGGATGACGCTGAGGCTGCTTACCGGAACGCAGTCGCGTGGAATTCATCAGACGTTGACGCATTGATTGCGTTAAGTGTGGTTTTGGTGCAGCCGCGCGCCGGTGCCGGCAACGCCAAGCGTTTCGCTGATGCGGAATCGTTTACCAGACGCGCGATCCAACTGCAGCCGAATAACGCGGTAGCGTGGGATCGGCTGGGCGTTGCATTGCAGTCACGCGGCGTTTACAACGACGAAACTGAGCATGCATACCGGCGTGCCGTCGAGCTCGATCCGCAGTTCGCGGTTGCGTACGCGCATCTGGGCCGTGTACTTAAACGCGCCGGCCGCAAAGATGAAGCCGCGCCTTTTTACGATCGCGCGATTGAACTCGCAAAAGATCCACCGACCCTCAACCTGATCGCCGAATCCCTGCAAGCAGAGCAACAGTGGGAAAATTCTGAGCCAGTATTGAAACGCGTCTTGGACATGGACGCCCGTAATCCGACCGCGCTGTTGCTGCTCGGCCGCATGCTGGTGGTGTACAAGAGATACCAGGAAGCCGAGCCGTACTTGAAGACTGCGACCGAAATGAGTCCGCGCGCGTTTCAGCCGTTCAACCTGCTGGGTCGAACTTATCTGGCGCTGGATCGGTACGAAGACGCGGAGCTGACCTATGAACGCGCCGCGCAATTTGCTTCGGCTGGTGATCGTAAGCAGTTGGCCGGCGCATTCGGGTTTGAAGGCGTTGGAGACGGTTACTTAAAAGCGAAGAAAAAGCCGAGCGCCGCGCGCGCATATCGGCGTGCGTTGGAACTTGAT
>DATENN010000280.1:0-10565 GCA_035275045.1 Pyrinomonadaceae bacterium | reverse complement strand
AATTTTGGTTGGAAGTTTCTGTTGCCGGCCGCAATTCTGAATATCATTGTGACCGCGACGGTGCTGTTTTTCTGGACGAGCTGAGCGCTTTCGAGCTTCAGGTTTTAAGGTCCAGGTTTCTGATCATCGTGCATTGCTTGAGACTTACTGAAGAGACCTGAGACCTGAGATCTGAGATCTAAGATCTAAGATCTAAGATCTAAGATCTGAGATCTGAGATCTGAGATCTAAGATCTAAGATCTTAGATTTGAAATCTGAGATCTGAGATCTGATTCCCTCTTTATTTTAATGTCAGTCTTACTCTTCATCTTGTTTGCCGGGCTCGCGATTGGTAGCGCGATCGCGATGGTCTCCCAACGTAATCCGCTTTACAGCGCGATTTCGCTGATTGGCGTATTCGTCGCGCTCGCGGCAATTTACGTAACGCTGGCAGCGCCGTTTATCGCTGCGGTTCAAATCATCGTTTACGCCGGCGCGATCATGGTGCTCGTGATCTTTGTGATCATGTTGCTCAATGTGGAGCATGAAGAACCGCGGCACAGACGCTTGCGGTTTCTCGTGCCCGCGGCGCTGGTCATGGCCGCAGTCATGATTGGGGAGACGGCCTTCATTCTCTATTCCGTACAAACAGCGTCGCCACCTGGACCGCACACCCTGTCGGATGTAGGGCTCACTTATTCGATCGGCGAGGGCCTTTTTACGCGCTATGTGTTGCCGTTTGAAGTCACTTCAATTTTGCTGCTAATGGCGATCGTGGGCGCGATGTCGCTCGCGCGTCGCGCGACTTTTTTGTCGCCGACAGCCCGCGTTGTCCCCGGCGCGCAAGTGCTCGCAATGGACCTTGTCAATCCACGCGCGGTTGGCGACCTGCGGCCGGTTGAAACGGATAGCACCGATGAAGCCGCGCGATTGCTCGGCATAGATTCAATTAGAGATCAGGACGACGCATAGGTTTTATTCAGCGAGTAAAAAGTATGGTCCCGCAACTTTCATGGTATCTGGCGCTCTCAGCCGTGCTTTTTACGATCGGCGCAGTCGGCGTAATCATTAAGCGCAACGTAATCGGCATGTTCATGTGTATCGAGTTGATGTTGAATGCCGTGAACCTGTCATTCATCGCCTTCTCAAGTGTTTTTCAGGACGTCAGCGGCCAACTTTTCGTTTTCATCGTCATGACGGTTGCGGCTGCTGAAGCCGCCGTAGGATTGGGGATCATCATTGCTATCTTTCGCAATCGCGAATCGCTGGATGTGGATGATGCATCGATCCTGAAGCTGTAAAGCTGGTCTTTTTTTGGTTTTAGGTCACTGTACCTTGGCCCTTTGGTCTGGGACCGCGTATTTCAGGTATCGGACAAAGACCAAAGACCAAAAACCCCAAGACCCTTATAGATGGAAAACAACCTTCTTAGCGTAATCATTTTCGCTCCGTTGGCAGGCGCCGCCCTCAATTGGTTTGTAGGGCGCCGAGTGCCGAACGAGAAGCTTATCGGCCTGGTCGCCTGCGGCGCGGTTGCGGTGTCGATGGTGGTCGCCTTCTTCCTGGCGTTCAAATCCGGTGGCGCGCTCCGCTCAACTGAACCCGTTTTCGATCATCTCTGGACCTGGATCCAAGTCGGAAAATTTCGTGCTGACTTTGCCCTGGCGATGGATCGCTTGAGCGGCACCTATGCTCTCTTCATCACCTTCATCGGCTTCTTAATCCATGTCTTCGCCGTCGGCTACATGCACGAAGACAAGGGTTTCTATCGCTTCTTCGCGTTCCTGAATCTTTTCATGTTCGCAATGCTGACGCTCGTCCTGGCTGACAATTTCCTGTTGATGTTTGTCGGCTGGGAAGGCGTCGGGCTCTGTTCCTACCTGTTGATTGGATACTACATTGATCGCAAAGAAGCGGGCGACGCGGCCAAGAAAGCGTTCATCGCGAACCGAGTCGGTGACTGGGGATTCGTGATGGGCATCATGCTCACCTTCTTCCTGACGGGCTCAGTTAGTTTTTTTGATAAACCAGCGCACGGCGTGACCAGTGCGTTGCAGGCAATCGCAGGACTCAGCGTCGATCCTTTTACCGCCCAGGCCCTGGTGGCGGGCGGTGTTACTTCAATCGCGATCCTGTTGTTCATTGGGGCAGCCGGCAAAAGCGCGCAAATTCCGCTATATGTGTGGCTGCCGGATGCGATGGCCGGTCCAACCCCCGTCTCTGCACTGATCCATGCCGCGACCATGGTCACTGCCGGCGTTTATATGGTAGTGCGCTGTTCGGCCATTTACACGCACGCTCCGTCTGCGATGTTTGTGGTTGCGCTAATCGGCGCCGCCACCGCTTTGTTCGCCGCCACGATCGGCATCGCCCAAAACGACATCAAGAAAGTTCTGGCGTACTCAACGATTTCGCAGTTGGGTTACATGTTTTTGGCTTGCGGTGTCGGCGCTTTTGTCGCGGCAATCTTTCATGTGATTACGCATGCTTTTTTTAAGGCCTTGCTATTCCTCGGTTCCGGTTCGGTGATTCACGGCATGCATCACGAGCAGGACATGCGCCGCATGGGCGGCCTGCGAAAATATCTGCCGATTACGTTCGCGACGATGCTGACTGGCTGGCTTGCCATCTCAGGCATCCCGATCTTTGCGGGTTTCTTTTCTAAGGACGAGATTCTGTGGCGTACCTGGAGCGCAGGCGTCTTCAGTCTGCCCACTCCGATCTGGAGCAAGGTACTTTGGTTTGTGGGCGCGTTGACTGCTTTGCTCACAGCGGTCTACATGACGCGAATGATGGTGATGACGTTTTGGGGGAGCGAACGATTTCGCGAACGGCACACGGATCACGCGAGCGTAGGCGTTGGCGCGCACGATGACGCGCATCACGAAGACCACGCAGTCCACGAGCCGCACGAATCACCATGGTTGATGACGGCGCCGCTCGTAGTACTCGCGGTGCTTTCAACGATCGGCGGATTCATCGGCGTGCCTTATGCGCTTGGTTCCCTTTTCGGTTTGCATCCGACGAACTACATCGAACGGGCGCTTGAGCCCGTCGTCGCGACTGTTCCGGGAGCTCGTCACGCGGAAGCCCAAACGGCAACCGAACCGATCTGGCTGTCGCATCCGCCGCAACCGACCGACGGCGCGCCGGCGTTCACTTCTTTAGATGAAACGGCTAGCGAACAACATTCGGCAGAGGAAGTACGCAGCGAGAGGTTGCTGGCACTGGTGTCCGTAACCATTGCGGCGATCGGGATCGTGCTTGGTTGGTTGATATTTAAGCGGCGACCTTTATTAGTGATGCCGCGTCTGCTTGAGAACAAGTATTACGTGGACGAGATCTACGATGCCGTAATTATTAATCCGATCAAAGCAGGTTCCCGTGAAGGCCTTTGGAAAATTTTCGACGTCGGCGTAATCGATGGTTTTCTCCACGCCATTGGTGACGCGGTAACCGAAAGCGGGCGCGCAATCCGTTATCTGCACGGCGGTTTTGTTCGCGCTTATGCGGCAATTATCTTGCTCGGCGCGCTGGCCGTCATCGGATTTTTCGCTTATTACGGCCTTCAGGCCATGAGGTTGATTCCTTAAGTTATGCAACAGCATTTGTTGACCATCATCATTCTGTTGCCTGTCATCGGCGGTCTGGCGACTGTCGGCTACAGCCTTCTGCCTAATCGTAGCGAGTCGAATTACAAATGGATTGCGCTGGGTTTTTCTCTGGCCGATTTCGTGTTGTCGCTGTTTCTGATCAAAGCGGTGGGCAGCAGCGGCTTTCAGTTTGTCGATGATGTGATGTGGATTGGTTCCATCGGCGCGCATTATCACGTTGGTGTCGACGGCATTAGTTTATGGCTAGTGCTGTTGACGACTTTGTTGATGCCGATCGCGATCCTTTCCAGTTGGACTGCGATCCAAAAGCGGCAACTGTCGTACTACCTGTTCATGCAGCTGCTGGCGGGCGCCATGGTCGGCGTGTTCGTGTCACTCGATCTGTTGTTGTTTTACCTCTTCTTCGAAGCGTCACTGGTGCCCATGTTTTTTCTGATTGGCATATGGGGCGGCGAGCGACGCGTTTACGCGGCGGTCAAGTTTTTTATCTACACAGCGGTGGGCAGCCTGTTGATGCTGGTGGCCATCATCGCGTTGTTCTACATCTACGGCACGTTCGATTACGTTGCTATTGTGGCGGCGATGCGCGCGGGAACCGGAAGCCTACCACCTCGCGCGGAGTTTTGGCTGTTTCTTGCTTTTGCTTTTGCGTTCTGCATCAAGGTGCCGCTGTTCCCGCTGCACACGTGGTTACCCGACGCGCATACGGAGGCGCCCACCGCTGGTTCAGTGATACTCGCCGGCGTACTGCTGAAGATGGGAACCTATGGATTGTTGCGCTTCAACATTGGCCTGTTTCCCGGAATGTCGCGAATGTTCGCGCCGATCATGATCACGCTGGCCATTGTGGGCATCATCTATGGCGCGCTGGTGGCGATGGTGCAACCGGACGTTAAGCGCCTGGTCGCGTATTCGTCCGTTAGTCATATGGGTTTCGTTGTGCTGGGACTATTTTCGTTTACAGATGTCGGCATGCAGGGTGCGCTGTATCAAATGCTGAACCACGGCGTTTCAACGGGAGCTCTGTTCCTGTTCGTTGGTTTCATTTATGAGCGCAGGCACACGCGCAAGATTGCCGACTTTGGCGGACTGGCGACGCCGATGCCCTGGTTTGCGACTCTGTTTGTGGTTGCATCACTGTCGTCGATCGGCTTGCCGTTTCTAAATGGCTTTGTCGGTGAGTTTTTAATCATGCTTGGCAGTTGGACTTCAAATGCCGTTCAGCACGCATGGATTGCAACGATGCTGGCAGGTACTGGTGTTATCTGGGCTGCGGTTTACATGCTCTGGATGCTGCAGCGAGTCGTTTTTGGACCTGTGAACAATCCAGAAAATGCGAAGCTGAAAGATTTGAACGCGCGTGAAGTTGGTTTGCTGGCGCCGTTGCTAATCCTAATGCTGTTTATGGGCGTTGCACCCCGCGTGTTTCTTGATCGATCGGAAGCAAGCATCAACGAAGTTCGCGCCCGGGTAGCGGCTCCGCAAACTGGCGGGTCGTTCGCCTTGCTGACGGGTTACTTCGTTTCGAAATCGTCCCAGGACAAGATGTCGTCTGACACGACCGCCAAACCGTAACTGATGAATTTCCTTTTGCTGCAATTATCACAACCGGACGTCAACCTGACGCTGATTCTTCCCGAAGTCATCGTGTGTGTCATCGGCGTGTTAGTGATGGTGATCGACGCGTTTGCCAGGCCGGCGCAGCGTTGGGTTACGGGTGCACTGTCGCTTGTCGGATTGCTGGCGTCGGCGGGCGCGGCGATTTGGTTATGGTTGGCGTGGACGGGTGTCCGCCAGGCTTTCAACGGGATGATCGTGCTGGATGAGTTGCGCCTTGGTTTCACGCTTGTGTTCGTCGTAGTGGCGGTGCTGACGATTTTGATTTCGATGGTTTGGGTTGAAAACGAAAGATTACCGGCCGGCGAGTTTCACTCGCTGTTGATGTTCGCCACCGCCGGCATGATGTTCATGGCGTCAGCCGGCGATCTGGTCATGGTATTTCTCGGCCTGGAGATTCTTTCGATTGCCACTTATGTGATGTGTGGCTTTCGCCGTACGGACGTGCGTTCGAACGAGTCGTCGATGAAGTACTTTATTCTCGGCTCGTTCTCTTCGGCATTTTTGCTTTACGGCATTGCGCTCACGTATGGGGCCACTTCAACAGCAGCCGGCCTTGCGGGGACAACTAACATTGCCGAGATCGCGCGGCGAATACCAACCGCGCAATATCCCGCGTTGCTGTTCGCCGGCGCGGCGATGATGCTGGTCGGTTTTGGTTTCAAAATCGCGACCGCGCCTTTTCATGTTTGGACGCCCGATGTTTACGAGGGCGCGCCCACACCGGTCACCGCGTTCATGGCTGCCGGTCCTAAGGCCGCCGGTTTCGCGTCGTTCGTGCGCGTGTTCGTGTTCGCGTTCCCTTTCGTAGCGGTTGCCGGATCAGTTAGCGGTCACATTCACGCCGCCTGGCTCAACGCTCTGGTTGCGCTTGCGATGATCACGATGACTTTGGGCAACGTTGTTGCGATTGCACAGAGCAACGTCAAGCGAATGCTCGCGTATTCGTCGATAGCGCACGCAGGTTATGCGTTGGTGGGGTTCATAGCTGCGGGAGCGGCGGCGGATGCTGCGCAGCGAAACGCAGCGATTTCGGCGGTGGTGTTCTATTTACTGACCTATGCGGTGATGAATCTCGGTGCTTTCGCCGTGGTCCAACTTATTTCTCGCGCCGGTGATAGACGCACTGAAGTTGAGGATTACAACGGCATCGGATTTAAGGCGCCATGGCTCGCGTTCGCGTTATCGCTTTTTCTGTTGAGCTTGTTGGGAATGCCGTTGACGGCAGGCTTCATTGGAAAAGTGATGGTGTTTCGCGCGGCTCTTGATCAGGGATACTACATGCTCGTCGTGATCGGCGTTCTAAACACGGCGGTATCCGCCTATTACTACTTGCGACTGATCATTGTCATGTTCTTTCGCGACCGCACTACTGCCTGGGACGCGCCGCGAGTGCCGGCAAGCATGGGACTAGCGCTGGTGCTGACAATATTGAGTGTGTTTTACCTTGGATTGTTTCCCGGCCGCGTCATCAACGCGCTACAAACAAAGACGCCCGTATCCGTGTCGATGAAGTAGACACTTCAGGTTTGAATCGTGGCAGAGACTTCTAGTCTGTGATTGGTCGCACAGACTTTAGTCTTGTGAGCCGTGCCACAGACTTTAGTCTGTGATTGGTGGTACAGACTTTAGTCTGTGATTGATGGTACAGACTTAGTCTGTGATTGGTGGCACGGACTTAGTCTGTGATCCGTGGCACAGACTTTAGTCTGTGATTGGGGTACAGACTTAGTCTGTGATTGGTGGCACGGGACTTTAGTCTGCGATTGGTGGCAAGCTATTGTCCGTCTACACAGACTAAAGTCTGTGCTACTTGGAAGTCTGTGCTACTTTAGAAAATTGTCCACACCGCGATCACTTAAGAACACCACGCCCGAGAAACCCGAAACCGCGACTGCCTATGCCGCCCGAGTACAGGCGCAGCTTAAGTCAGCCTGGTTACCCCTGATTTATCGCGATCGCATTCGGAAGATACGCACCCGCGCCTACGATTTTGAAGAAATCAAGCCGCGCGCCAAGGTCGAAATTCAGCACACCCTGCTTGGGGTCGAATTGAAGGTCGGCAAACGTCGCTTACTCTGCCCCGATCTCGCCACTGCGCGTTATCTTTCGGTTTTCGCACGCGCCGGTTGCAAGCGCGTGGCAGTGCCTTACGACATCACAAAGACATCACAACTGGCCGATGAACTAGAGTCGGCGTGGCACCGGACGTTCCTGCTCGCCGATCACCTGGCCGCGGGAAAGAGTGAAAGTTTTCGAAAGCGTCTCCACCGAGAACTCCTCACCTACATTCGAAACCAAATCGACGCTGCCGGCGCAGGGCCAGCGGTTCCGGAATTCAAGCAAAACACAAAGCAGCGAAGATAGGTGACAAAGACTTCGTCTCTACTATCGCTTTCAGGATAAAACTTTCTTCTACTGGCGCTTGCGTTCAGCTAGCAATCGAAGTTAAATAACAGCAATGACCGCGCAAACGCAGGACACCTTGTCCAACGAAACGTCTCCGGAAACGGAAGTGCTGCTGCCGTTTCCAATTCAACACACATTCTGCCGTTACGAACCGATCGAAAAACGCATCGAGAAGGCGCGCGTGCTGGTCGTCGACTGCCTGTTGCAGGATGAAGATTATCTGTCCGATGTGGCGCGCACTGAATGGGGCGTGGCCACGGCTGCGCAAATGAAGCGCGAGCGTTACATTGCCGGGCTCGCACTCGAAAATATTCAAGGCAACATCGAGCGACTGGTTAAAGAGCCGGTTACGGAAGTTACTCATCTTGCCAACGTTGCGAACGCGGCAACCAATTTCAAACCTGACGCTGTTGTGTTGAGTGGAACTCTCAGCGACTTTGATTATTACAATCCGTCAGTTCTGGAAACGTTCGGCGATTTCATTCGCAGCACAAAGGTTCCTGTCCTCGCAATCTGCGGCGGCCATCAACTGGTGGGAATGAGTTTCGGCGCGCGGGTGATGACACTCGAGGGATTGGAGCAGCATGAGCAGCGCGAAAATCGGCCGATTGAATATCAATATCGCTTTATTCGTATCACTGAACCGGGCGATCCGATCTTCCGGGGCATGGCCAACCCCGAATCAGGTTTGTGGCAGGAGTACACGACGCAGGCTCGCGTGTTGCGCGTTTGGCAGAACCACGGCCTACAATTGGATCGAGTTCCCGATGGTTTCAAATTATTGGCAACCTCATACCTCTGCCGCAATCAGATGATGGTAAACAAGGCCGGCGGCCAACTTATCTACACCGTGCAATTCCATTTAGAGAAATCGTTTGAGGACTGGAACAAGAGCCGAACCCGCTGGGAACATCAAAATGAATCGCGCGACGGCCGCATCCTTTTCGAAAACTTTTTATTCCTCGCCCTCGCCCATAAATCTTAACTGCATGCGCTAAACTCCAATGGTTCAGAGTTCAACCTTTTAGGTTGCTGCGTTGAAATGTTAAGTAAGCTAAAGCGTGGACTCTAAACTTCGGCTCGCTGCTGTGACGTCTCTAACTAACGAAACTCTAGCCAGAGCCGCAAAAACACTAGCTCGTCGAGACAAAGATCTCGCAGCAATTCTCAAACGCTACGGTCCTCCACCGCTGTGGCAACGGAAAGCGGGGTTCACTACCCTCGTTCAGATCATCCTTGAACAACAAGTATCACTTTCGTCTGCGGCGGCGATCTTCAATCGGATGAGTACCGGGATCGTTCCGTTTAATCCCTCGCGCATGCTTTCGCTTGGCGAGTCGCATCTGAAAAGTTTGGGATTGACGCGTCAGAAAACGGCCTACTGCATCCACTTGTCGCAATTGCTGCACGAGAACCGTTTGAACTTATCGCAACTGCGGCGGCTCAATGACGAAGCTGCGAAAGCAAAGCTGATGCAGGTCAAGGGAATTGGTTCGTGGAGCGCCGACATCTATCTACTGATGGCGTTGTTAAGACCTGACATCTGGCCGGCGGGCGATTTGGCACTGGCGATTGCAATCAAGCAAGTGAGGAATTTAAAACAACCGCCTGCTCCGCGTGAGATGGCTAAAATCGCAGACGCGTGGCGGCCGTTTCGCTCCGTCGCGGCGCGAATGTTATGGCAGCACTATCTGGCGGAGCAAAGGAACTGGCGCGCGGATAGCCGACGCGCAAAGGAATTACTTGGAAACAGTTGAGGTTGTCGCCTGTTTAAGAGCAGTGAGGTCGATTTGTTTGGTCAGCGGAACATTCTCCGTGGTGCGCTCAATTAACTTGTCAACCACTGCATTGAGATCGTTTGTGGCGCGATAAACTTCGAGTTGTTCATCCGCCGATGTTCCCCGCTGAAGAATCGTATGCACGTGCTCAACTTCTTTGCGTGACCCGAGCGGATCCAAAACGTCGTCGACAAAATCGAGCAACTCAAGAATTAGGTCGCGCACCGGCACTTCTTTTTGCTTGCCAAAGTCAATGAGCTTACCTTCCAAACCATACCGCACAGCGCGCCACTTGTTTTCCTGAATCAACATGCGGCGATAGAGCCGGAACCCCAGGTTCTTTTCGATCAGCATGTTGAGCTTGGCGACAATAGCCTGGAACAGCGCGGCGATCGCGATCGTGTCATCGACGCGAGTGGGAATGTCGCAAATGCGAAATTCAAGCGTAGGGAAAAAGGGATGCGGGCGAATGTCCCACCAAATCTTCTTGCCGTTGTCGATGCACTTCGTTTTGATTAAAAGCTCGACGTAGCGCTGGAAACTACCATACGAATCGAAGTGATCCGGAATGTCCGTGCGCGGAAACTGCTTAAAAATCTCGGTGCGATATGACTTCAATCCGGTGTTGTGGCCCATCCAGAAGGGCGACGACGTGGTGAGCGCCAATACGTGCGGCAAAAAGTAACGCGCAGCATTCATAATGTGGATGGCGCGCTCGCGGTCGGCCATACCAACGTGCACATGAAGTCCAAAAATCAGCAACGAACGAGCTACCGTTTGCAGTTCCTGCACCAGCAACTCGTAACGTTCGTCATCGAAAATCTTTTGGTCCTGCCAACGTGAAATTGGATGGGTTGAAGCTGCTACGATCGCCAGACCGTTCTTTTGCGCAAGACTTGAAATGATGCTGCGGAGGCGAGTGATGTCGGCGCGAGCTTCCTGAATGTTCTTGCAGACGCCGGTACCAACCTCGACCATCGACTGGATCATTTCAGGCTTGATCTGTTCGCCGAGGAGCATTGTTCCTTCTTCAAGGATCTCGACTACGTGCGAACGCAGCTCACGCGTCTGCGGATCGACGATCTGAAACTCTTCTTCAATTCCAAGTGTGAACTGACTAAACATAAATCGAATTTTAAATCTTACGACCTAGTGCCTTGGCAATCA
>DATENN010000279.1:0-3360 GCA_035275045.1 Pyrinomonadaceae bacterium | reverse complement strand
AAGTTAACTCCGGAACTGCCAACCGCGAATCTCTCCTTTTAGTACGACACCAGTTGAATGGATTAGGCCCGCTGCATGGACAACCTGACTCATTCACTGGTTGGCCTAACTCTAGCTAAAGCAGGATTAGAAAAACTTTCGCCTGGCGCTACCGCCGTTTGTCTGTTGGCGGCCAATTCGCCGGATGCGGACATTCTGGCGCTCGCTGGTGGCCGGTGGTTCTATCTTCAAAACCATCGCGGCATAACTCACTCAATCCTGGGAGCGGCCGTGCTGGCGATCGCGTTGCCCCTGATTTTCTACCTAATCGATTTACTGATCAGTTCGATCCGAAAACGTCCGGGTGTTGTTAGGTTTCGCGGACTCATGCTGGCCTCCGTGATTGCTACGGCAACTCATCCTTTGCTCGATTGGACCAACAACTACGGCGTGCGATTTTTGTTGCCGTGGGACGCGCGCTGGTTCTACGGCGATCTTGTTTTCATCATGGATCCGGTGATGTGGCTCGTGCTCGGTGGCGCGACATTTCTGGTGACCGCAAACAGCAGGCGTAAACTTGTTTTTTGGATCGTAATTGCATCCATTACCACATTGTTAGTGCTGATTGGGCCAGTTGCGCGCGCGGGATTGGCGAACGCCTGGCCGTTGCGCCTGATCTGGATATCCGCTCTGGTTGCACTTGTAATACTTCACAAACGACAAAGCGTTAGATCGTCAGGAACAAAACTACCGCGGGGCGCATTGGCGTTGATTACACTTTACCTGGCGGCGCTGGCTGGTCTTCACGCGATTGCTTTCAATCAGCTAACGCGTGTCGCATCGCAAGTTGTAGCAGCGAATGAACGACCGCTGGCTATGGCGGCAATGCCGACGCTCGCGAATCCCTTGCGCTGGCTGTGTGTGATAGCAACGGAAAAGTCAGCCTATAGATTTGAATTGGTGTTAGGAGATTCCGAGGTTCCACCTGGCAGCGTGGTTAGCTTTCCGCAACCGCAATCGTTTGTGTCGCCATTAATGGACCGCGCCGACGACGATTATCGGGCGCAGGTGTTTCTAAATTTCGCACGCTTTCCAGTAGCGAATATTGCTGATCCAAACTGTACAACGCAGACGCTCGTTCAGTTTGCTGACTTGCGATACACTGAGCCCGGCAGCCAGCGTGGAACTTTTACTGTAGAAGTTCCGGTTTCGTGCGACGACAACGTCATCAGATCCAAATGAACGAAAGCGAACAACTCGAAAGTTTGAAAGGACTGGCACGAGCAGCCGAGAGGGAAGGGCAGTTGCATCGTCCGGCGATTGCCAGTGTTCGCGTCTCACCCGGTTCGTATCTCGCAGCGGCCAGCGTTCTGACTTTCGTTTCCGCCCTGCTGCTTCGTTCCGGTCAGGATCTGTATGCACTCGCCGCGATCGCCATTGCTTGGTTAGTAATTCCATTCCTGGCGTGGCGTGATCGCATTGAGTTTGACGGCAGCACCCTCTCACGTCGCGGGTTGGCGCCGGGTGCGCTGCGCATTTTCGGCGTGCGTCCCAGGAAATTAAAGCTCGACAATTTTGAAAGAGTCGAAACTCATGCTGTGCGAACAATCAGGCGCGGCGGCAAAGTGCGTTATCGGTATCGCACGCACATTTCCGGTCGCAATGTGGAATTCATTTTTGCCTCCGGTGGCCGGAGTTATCGTGCGATGGTTCGCCGGCTGTTCCCGTTGATACACGAAGACAAGTTGGATTTGCGGACCGCGGAACTCAGAGATTACCTGTGCGAACCGAAGCAACTTGACGCAGCAGTCGCACAGTTACAACTCGCCCCCGCTCAAGTGATTGAAAGTTCCACGCTTGATTTCAAACTCGGCAGCAGAAAGGCAACGGGAGTTGATCGAGGCGAACGCGCCGTATTGTTAGGACAACTTGGCAACCAGTTGCGAATCGCCGGCAGGTTGGCCGAAGCGCGCGAAGCGTTTCGCCGGGCGCTGCCGGCACAGCCGCACGATGGCCGCTTACTGTTGGAGTTTTCGCGGCTGCTGCGCTCGCAGGCCAGTAGTGCTCGCGATGAAAAATTATTTTTGCGTTCGCGCGCGACGTTACGGCTTGCAGCCCGGCGCGCCGATGGCGAGCCGCGATTGCTGACTGCAATTGGAGAGATACTTCTCGAATGGGGAGAACTCCAACCGGCGCGACGCAATCTGCAACGCGCCGCCGACATGGCGCCGCGAAATTTCAAGGCGCGCGTCGCCCTGGCAAACCTCGCGCTACGAGACGGCAAACTGGCACACGTCATCAATCAGTATCGCGATGCAAGTATGGCGACGTCGGACAAGGCATTGATGGAGTATGCAAGGCGAGAGGCGGAGTACTACGCGCAACTGAACGATGACGATGATTATTTGAGTTCGGAATTGCGCCGCATTAACTGGTTACAGCATTCGTTACGCATCCGGCGGCTCGCTGCCCGGGTCACGAACGTGAGTATCCTGGTTGCACTCCTCGCTGCTTATCTCGATTCGTCGCTGGCGGGAGTGAGTTGGTCGCTAGCTACCTCGTCTTTGGTGGCGTGGATTGTCAGCTTGATCGGCATCAAGCTTTTTGCACGTCGCAACGATGCGCGGCTTGCCGAGTAACGCAAACTAGCGGCGCCAATTCTTTTCGCCCTTCCGTGAAGTTTTTGTCTCACCTGCGGCTGCAGCTTGTGCTTCCACATCCGGATTAATCGTTCTTGCTTGCTGTTCTGCTTTCGATGCGACTGCGTTCGTTTCGATCGGAGCAGGATTCAGCAAGGCGTCCCAACGATAATGCGGTTGTTCACGCCGCTCGGCTAATCGTTTGAAAATGAGGTCGGTGACCGCATTCACGATCCAGTTGTGATAAAACTCGCCCACCGACGCCAACTCGGCATCCGGCGCAGGGTTCATAAAATCAATCGCGTAAGGCACTTCGCCTTTGATAGCAAACTCAACAGTATTCAAATCATAGCCAAGCGCGGTGCACAGAGTGCGCACATCTTTTCGCACTCGATCCGCAAGTTGCGGGCTAAGGTAATCAGGATTATGAACGTATTGCTCGCCGGACAGGTAAGGCTTGCGCGGGTCATAGGCCATTATCATTACCTCCTGCTGGCCCACGCAGTAGCAACGTACGAACTGGTCGAAATCAACTGCCGCCTGCAGCGTCATGCATAGCGTTCCGGTTTCGTCATACTCCTGCCACAGTTCTTCAAGAGAGTTTACCTTCGAAACATTCTTCCAACCGCCGCCATCGAACGGTTTCAAAAAAGCAGGGAAGCCGACGTAATCCGCGATACCTTTCCAGTCCAGCGGAAATTGAAGATTGCGCAGACTCTCGCTGACAATTCCCTCCATGTAG
>DATENN010000278.1:0-2892 GCA_035275045.1 Pyrinomonadaceae bacterium | reverse complement strand
TATCGCCGCGATTGGTAAGTGCAGAATGCGAGGGCCAAACCGGACAGCACTGCCAGCGGGTCGAGCTCTCGGGCAATCTTTGCTTCGCGCAGTGACTCAGCAAAGCGGCCTTCCATCGCAAGTTGGAACGCATACCAGATTCGCGCCGGCGCATAATTCGGATTCAACTCGATCGAGCGCAGCAGTTGCTGCTCGGCCCGCGTCCAATCAAATTCGTGGCAAAGAATGGCTTGGCCCAGGGCGCCATGGCCTTCAGCCAAAACCGGATCGATCGAAACTGCCTTCGCTGCCGCTTCATGCGCCGCTGCGGAACATTCGGCCATCGGCAACACGCCGAAAATTCCCAGCCAGTTGTAGTACTCAGCCATGCCCGCGTACGCCACGGCGTAATAGGGATCGAGCGCGATCGCCTCGTGGTAGGCAACGATCGCTTTTGCGAACCCTTCTTCTGTGAAGCTGCTCCAGTGATATCGCCCGCGCAGGTAGGCCTGGTGCGCTTGCGGATCGTTGGTACCTCGTTTGCCCAGACGAACGCGCTCATCACCCGATAAATGCGGCACGATCGCTTCCGCTACGCGAGCTGAAATCGCGTCCTCTAAAGAAAGTACGTCGGTAAACTTTTCATCAAACTGCTCGGCCCAGATGGCAGTGCCGTCGCGCACGCTCAGCAGCTGGATCGTCACACGAATGCGATCCGCCACCCGACGCAATCTCCCATCGAGAACAAAGGCGACGCCGAGCTCGCGGCCTGCCAGTAATGGATCAGTTTCCGCACCATAGCGCAACACGCTGCTGGTGGGCCTGACAGCGAAGCGACGAATCGCGCTTAGCCGCGTGATCAAGACATCGGCGAGCCCGGTGCCAAGATAATCCGCGCCGGAGTCTGACAAGCCTCCGGTATCAAGCAATTTCAAAGGCAAGACCGCCAGCGAATTTTCTGTTTGGATGGGATGGGTGCGGCTGCGTCCGACCCGAGGTAGATCGGGCAATTCAGAAACTGCCACGCCGTTGATGTAGCGATTGATGTCATCGCGCAACTGTTCCGCCGATTGATAGCGCCACTCGGGTTCTTTCCGCAGCGCTCGCATAACGATGGTGTCGAGGTCGCCGGAAAGTTCGCGCCGCAACGATTCAACGCTGGCGTTGCGCGCCGCGAATAACTGTCTGAGTGTCGTTGCTTCATCGCCGGAAACCAGGTGGGGTAACAGGTCTTCAGCGCGAGTGATGATGACGCTGGGTAACGTGGGTTCTTCTTCACAAATCACGCGTGCAATTTCATGCGGGGCCCGATTTACCAAGCGATAGGGACGATGGCCCGTAAGCAGTTCGTACAACAACACACCTAACGAGTACACGTCGGTCGATGGAGTCGTTGGGGAACCCTGCACCTGTTCCGGTGAAGCGTATTCCGGCGTCATCAAGCGCATTGCGGTGGCAGTCGGGTCGTGAGTGATGTCGCCGGCAAGTTCCGGATTGAGCAGTTTTGCAATTCCAAAATCGAGCAACTTCGAAATGCCTTCCGAAGTTACCAGAACGTTCGAGGGTTTAATGTCGCGATGCACTACCTGCTTCTGATGAGCGTAATGCACCGCATCACACACGCCACGAAACAGTTTGAGCCGCTCAATAATGGTTAGATTGTGCGCGTCACAATAACGATACAGCGGTTGCCCTTCGATATATTCCATAACGAAGTAAGGCAAGCCGTCGTCAGTGGTCCCGCCGTCGAGCAGGCGCGCGATGTGCGGATGATCCAGCGCCGCGAGAATCTGTCGCTCCTTACGAAATCGTCGCAGGATAAAGTCGGTATCCATGCCCCGCTTTACGAGTTTAATTGCGACGCGCAGCGTGAACTCATTGTCCACGCGAAAGGCCTCATAGACAGCGCCCATGCCGCCTCGACCGATCTCTCGCTCGATGCGGTAAGCACCGAGCCGGCGACCGATCATCGGATCTTCGTCGTCGTATTGGAACGATTCGATTACGCTTAATTCGGTTGAGCCGTAGAGTGGTTGTTCCAGCAAGCCGCTGGCGCTGTCGTGCTGCGCGAGCAGTGTTTCGACATCATGTTTAAGGCCGGCGTCATCGGCGCAGACTTCGGCAATGTAACGGTGGCGCTCGGCCGGTCCAAGATCAACCGCTTGCTGAAAAATTTCTTCGACTTGTTGCCAGCGCTCGGGGGTCATCGACCAGGTTGAAGTTCAAAGTCAGAGTTCAAAGTTCCCGTTAAAACAGAAGACCTATTTCTGCATCTCGCCATACAACCATGCCTTCGCGAAGCGCCACTGCCGCTTAACGGTTGTGGGCGCTACGCCTAAAACATCCGCCGTTTCCTCTATTGAAAGTCCGCCGAAATATCGCAGCTCCACCATGCGCGCTTTCTGCTCGTCGAAAGCAGCGAGCGCTTTCAGGGCGTCGTCCAGCGCGACCAGTTCGGTGCTGCGCTCGACGGCCCGATCGATATTTTCATCAAGGGAGAGCTTTTGGAAATCCTGGCCCCGCTTTTCAGCGTTGTGCTTGCGAGCGTGATCCACCAGCAGCCGTCGCATGATTTGCGCGGCGACGCCAAAAAAGTGCGCCCGGTTCTGCCAATTCACGCGGGTCTGATCGACGAGACGAATGTACGCTTCGTGCACCAGCGCGGTTGGTTGCAATGTGTGATCGGGACGCTCGCGGCGTAGATAATTCCCTGCAAGCTTGCGCAATTCATCGTAGATGACGGGTAGTAAAAGATCAACCGCTTGTCGATCGCCCTTCGACACCTCGATGAGCAGTTTAGTGACGTTGTCTGCGGCCGGTTCTGGCAAGCTGCAAAAACTCCGTGAGCGAACGATTTACAAAAGGCAAAATGATTATAAGACAGAAGGTCAACAGCGGATAATCGCAGGGTTT
>DATENN010000277.1:0-2788 GCA_035275045.1 Pyrinomonadaceae bacterium | reverse complement strand
CCCCGCGGTAGCGGTTGGTTCTTACTCGTTATCAAACGACAAGCTAAACGCAGTCAACTAACCTCCGTAAAATTTGTCGGACGCAGGGGCGATCCGATATAGTTTTTCCGCACGTAGGTACAAAAGTAATCTCCCAAGGAGCTTCTATGGATCCCCTTTCCACAGCCCTCGCTTTCCTGTTCTTCGGTTTCATCGCCATCGTTCTGCTGGTCATTGCGATCAAGACTATCCGCATCGTTCCGCAAGCCACAGTCATGTTGGTCGAACGTTTAGGGCGATTCGACAAGATCGCCAGCAGCGGTCTCAATATTTTGATTCCGTTCATGGATCGGCCACGGGCGGTTTACTGGACCAACACCAGGCCTGGCCTGACCTCGATCGATTTGCGTGAACAATACATCGACCTGCCGCCCCAACCGGTGATCACTCGCGACAACGTTACGATTCACGTTGACTCGGTTGTTTACTGGCAGATCACCGACCCGGTGAAAGCCGTTTACGAGATGAACGATCTGGTTGGCGGCATCGTCCAGTTAACTATTACCGGCATGCGTGCAGTGATGGGTGACATGGACCTGGACCATACTTTGTCACAGCGCGACCAGATTAATTCAAAGCTGCGAATAATCCTGGACGAAGCGACTGATAAATGGGGCGTGAAAGTTACCCGCGTCGACGTTAAGAATATTAACCCGCCCGAAGATGTGCGCATTACGATGGAGAAACAGATGACTGCCGAACGTAATCGGCGCGCGCTTGTTTTGCAGGCCGAAGGTGATCGGCAGGCGGCCATTACGCGTGCAGAAGGCGAGAAGCAGGCAGCGGTGACGCGCGCGGAAGGTGAAAAGCAATCGGCGATTCTCGCCGCCGAAGGTGCAGCCGAAGCGCGCCAACGAAACGCCCAGGGCGAAGCTCAGGCAATCGCATTGGTAGCCGAGGCCATGCATGAGCACGGCAATCCCGCCCAATATCTGGTTACTACTCGATACATTGAGAGCCTGCGGGATATGACACGCACTAATAATTCGAAAGTGATCTTCATGCCGGTGGAGACATCGTCGATGCTATCCAGCATTGGCGCTATCAAAGAAGTGTTGTCGCAAACCGGAACCGATTCCGGGGAACAGCCGCCATCTCCGCCGAGTCCGCCACGACCCAGGGAGTTGCGGTAAATCTGTGGCACAGACTTTAGTCTGTGTAATCGGATGATCACAGACTAAAGTCTGTGCCACCACGAGCTGCACTGAGAAGAACACGGACTAAAGTCTGTCCACTAGGGGGCACCATCGAGTTGATGCCGCGATAACACCGTGTAGCGCGAGCCGGCGCTGGACAGTTCGCTCCGAATCACTACTAGCTCAGTGACACTTAAAAGTAGCGGACCGAACGTGAGTTCGCGATGAAGCTTTGCCAACTTGCTCGCACCTTCGCGCGAACGTACGCGCGCAATGGTTAAGTGCGGATTAAATACCCGCGAGTCTTTCTCAAACCCAACTTTACAACATTCCTCATCGAGTATTTTCTGCATACGGCGCAACTGATCGTCGCTGTCTGATAACCCAATCCACAGCACGCGCGGTGCACCATGCGGCGGAAACGAGCCCGTCCCCTCAACATGAATTTCGAACGAGGAAGACCGATTAACCGTCCGTTCAGCAGCCGTGGATAACGTGCTTACTCGAGCTGGAGAAATGTTTCCGAGAAACTTGAGCGTGAGATGAATGTTGTGGGCGCGTATCCAGCTCGCCCGCACATCCGGGATCGAACCGCGCAACTTGCTACTGAAATCTGCGATCGCTTCGCGCACTACAGCCGGTAGCTCGATTGCGCAAAAGACACGCCAACTTTCTTCTTTAGCCGGCGCCACGGTTAAGGCTTCGGAGTCAACACCGTCGTGGTTTTGGTCGCACTGGCAATCGCGGCTTCTGAAAAAGGAAAGACCCGAGGCGTCACGGCGCGCCAGTCGGCCAATTGATCGCTCCAGTGTGGCGTATTGGGAATGCCTGATTCGCCGAGCGTGATGCCGTGTTGAGTCTTGTCCCAGTCGCTGGTGTCCGCTATCAGCCGCATCGAAACGGCCGCGCCCACATTCGGCGTGGCGGCAAGGGCGCCTGTGCCATTTTGCGGAAACGGCGCGATGGTGAACTGCAATCCGATCAGCGGCGCATTCGCCAACGGATGCGGGAAACGCACTTTCGCTAAATCGCCCCAGGTCCACTTCGATTCGTCCGCTCCCAGGTTCTTCGTCAGGGTCTTCTGCGCATCTTCGAACGTAGCGCGCAGTAGATCAGCGTAGGTTGGGAACTCTTTCGGCAGCCATTCCTTCGGCTGTTCAGTCAAGAGACGATCAATCGTCGTGTCAAAGTTGGACCACGCATAAGTCTTCACCAGCTCGTCACCCAACGCTGCAGTCAGAATTCTCGATCTGAAAGCGATGCGCATTTGCGCGAGCAGGGGCGCGACGCGCGATTCGGCGTTCATGCGACCGTCCCACTTTTCGATA
The DNA here is from genome assembly GCA_035275045.1 of Pyrinomonadaceae bacterium. GTDB lineage: Bacteria > Acidobacteriota > Blastocatellia > Pyrinomonadales > Pyrinomonadaceae > PSRF01. Next base: position 285 of record DATENN010000277.1, on the reverse strand, counting down.
GCGGCGACTGCCGCTGCCAACCTGGTGTCGTTTGCCGTTAGCGTAGGTCGTAACAGCTTAACGATTTGCTTCGCGAAGGAAGCGTTGCCGATCGAGTAAACATCGCCTTGGATGCGACGAAAATCGTCGGCGCTTAGCTTTGGCTTTTCACTTAGCAGATTAAATATGCGCCTGGCGCGGTAAGGCTGGGCCCAAACGTGCGATAAAAAGTACGGATAATCCGTGCCCACAATTCGTTGATTAGCAGTAACGATAATTCCCGATGGCGGATCGTAGACAGTGGGC
>DATENN010000276.1:0-3004 GCA_035275045.1 Pyrinomonadaceae bacterium | reverse complement strand
AGTGGGGGCGGTTCCTGTCATCATTGAGGATGATGTTTTAGTTGGCGGCGGCTGCGGTGTGTATGAAGGGACGATCGTGCGCGAACGTGCGGTGCTGGCCTCGGGCACGATCCTTACGGGCTCAACTCCGGTTTACGATTTAGTACGCGAGACAGTCTATCAACGCAGCGCTGAGCGCCCGCTGGAAATTCCAGCCGGTGCCGTAGTTGTTCCCGGCGCGCGGAATGTGCGGAGCGACGCGGGCAAATCATGGGGTCTCTCACTTTACGCGCCGGTAATTGTGAAATATCGCGACGAAAAAACTGACGCTTCGGTACAGTTGGAAGACTATTTGCGGTGACTTCATTTATCCCTCCTCAGTTTCTTCGCGGCATCGAGAAGAGCATCATTCGTCAGATTTCGGATCGCGCGCCGGCTGGCAGCATAAGCCTCGGTCTTGGCGAACCCGACTTGCCGACGGCTGACGTAATTCGGCGCGCCGCTGTCCGCATCATCGAACAAGAACAAAATGGTTACACGCTGCAAGCGGGTTTGCCGGCTTTGCGCGAGTTAGTAGCGAGAGATTATCCACAACTCGATCTGTCGGCTGAAGAAGTGATCATCACTGCCGGCTCGCAGGAAGGCTTGTACTTGTCACTTATGACTCTTGTTGAGCAGGGAGATGAGGTGGCCATGCCTGATCCCGGTTTCGTTGCGTATCCGACAATCGTGCAAATGGCCGGTGGCAAATCAGTTTATTATCGCCTTCCAGCCAATAAAGATTTTGGTTTTGATCTCGAAGAGTTTCGCAGCTCTTTAAGCGAGAAAACCAAGGTTGTCATTTGCACCAGCCCTTCCAATCCAACCGGACGCGCGTTTTCTGCCACTGAATTGAGCGCAATGGCCAGAGCGATACACGAAAAAAGCCCGCACGCTTTCGTAGTTAGCGACGAAATTTATCGCGAGCTTTACTACACCGACGAACGCCCGCCATCAATTTCCGAATTCTTTCCAAGGACAATCGTCATCAGCGGATTATCAAAGTCCATGAGTATGACGGGTTGGCGACTCGGTTGGATTTGTGGCGATGCCGACGTGATCAAAGCCGCGTTGGTGTTGCATGGCTACGTCACTACATGCGCGTCTACGATATCGCAAAAAGCAGCGCTGGCATCCTGGACGACAGAAGGCGAAGAGGCCCGTTCCAATACACGTAGAATTTTTGCCGAGCGCCGGGCGCATTTGCTCGGATTATTTTCGGAGAATTTGAAATTGAAAGCGGTTGCGCCGGACGGTGCTTTCTATACGATGCTCGACGTGCGCAGTCATGGTTCTTCAATGCAGGTCGCAGAACAATTTCTAGCTAACCGCGTAGTAACAATTCCCGGCAGTGCTTTTGGCAATGAAGGCGAAGGTTTTTTGCGAGTATCGTTTTGCGCAGAGTTGCCCGTTCTGACCGAAGGTGTTGCCCGCATGAAAGCCGCGCTCAATAAATAAAACATGAGTAAAAAACTTTGCGTGGGAATCCTCGGCGCGACCGGCATGGTCGGCCAGCGATTCATACAGCTACTGGAAGAGCATCCGCAATTTCAGATCACCGCGCTGGCGGCTTCCGATCGTTCGCAAGGCAAGGCGTTCAAAGATGCGTGCACCTGGCGGTTGGCCGGCGACATGCCGGAATTTATCAAATCAATGCCGGTTGCAGCGCCGCAACCACCGCTCGACTGCGATTTGGTCTTTTCAAGTTTACCCGGCGACATAGCGCGCCAGACTGAAGACAGTTTCGCAAAAGCGGGTTATCCGGTAATTAGTAATTCTTCAGCGTTTCGGATGGACCACGACGTACCTTTACTAATTCCGGAAATCAATTCATCACATCTTGATCTGATCGACCTGCAACAAAAATCGAATGACAGGCAACACGGATTCATTGTTACTAATCCAAACTGCTCAACGATCATGTTGGCACTCGCGCTCGCGCCGTTGCAGGAAAAGTTTGGGGTTGAAAGTGTCGTAGCAACAACGATGCAAGCCTTATCCGGCGCCGGCTATCCCGGAGTTGCTTCACTTGCGATTAGCGATAACGTCTTACCATTCATCGAAAGTGAAGAAGAAAAAATCGAACAGGAGACCTTGAAAATTCTGGGTCAACTCGATGATGGAAAGATACTTGATGCGCCAATGAAAGTGAGTGCGCAGTGCCATCGTGTGAACGTGTCGGACGGGCACCTCGCCGCAGTGCGTGTGAAGTTGAACGCGAAAGCCACGGCCGCGGATCTTAAGCAAGCGTTTGCAACCTATAGTTCTGTGCCTCAGGAGTTGAAGCTGTTTTCGGCGCCGTCACCAGTAATCATTGTACGTGATGAAAAAGACCGGCCGCAGCCGCGTTTGGACCGTGACGCCGGCGACGGTATGAGCGTCACCATCGGCCGCATCCAACCTGACAACGTACTGGACTATCGCTTCGTTGCCTTAAGTCACAATACGATCCGAGGTGCGGCCGGCGCGGCAATTCTTAATGCGGAATTAATGCTCGCGATGGGAAGACTTAAATGAAGATATTGATAACGTTATTGCTTATGTTGGGCTCTTGTCTTCTGGCGCTCGGGCAAAAAGCTTCTGATGCGCAGTCACTGGTAGATGCAGAACGAGCTTTTGCCCGCACTTCGGTTGAGAAGGGCACGCGCCCAGCCTTCATGGAATTCATTGCTGACGATGGCATTCTTTTCCGGCCTGGGGCGGTCAAAGGGAAGCAATGGATGATCGATCACCCAGCGCCGGCGCCCGCGCCAAACAAGCGGCCGGTTTTGAATTGGGGACCAACGTTCGCACTTGTCTCACGCGCGGGCGATCTGGGATACGATTTTGGACCATGGGAGGCGAAGGGCGATATTAATGACGAGAAGCCCGGTGCCTTTGGACACTTCATCACTGTGTGGAAGCGACAGGCGGATGGCAACTGGAAATTCGTGGTGGACCTGGGCATCTCGCATCCGGGTCCGCACCCTGGTCCACCGGAATGGAA
>DATENN010000275.1:0-5554 GCA_035275045.1 Pyrinomonadaceae bacterium | reverse complement strand
CGAGCGCCTGGTCATCAAATCCGCCGGCCGGATTTATTTTCTCGAGACAAACGAAATCGATTGGATCGAAGCCGAAGGAAATTACGTTTCAGTGCACAGTGGCAAGAAAGCTCACTTGTTGCGCGAGACGATAAGCAGCCTGGAATCTCAATTGGATCCAAAGAAATTTGTGCGTATTCATCGCTCTTCGATTGTGCGTCTGGATCGTATCCAGGAATTGCAACCCTGGTTTCACGGCGAGTACCGCATCATCCTCCACGACGGCACTCAACTCATGCTTTCGCGCAATCATCGAGACAAACTTCAGGAAGCGTTGGGCAAGCTTCCGTAAGTGAGTTGCCTCTTTGACAAGCCTGCTAGTCACAAACGTCTGCCGTTCCGTCACAAAAGGAAGGCAAAGTCGTAATGCCGTACGTATAAGTGCACGCGTCAACCCCTTTTTCCTGGAATGATGAGCGGAGGAACTATGAATTCACTTTCAACATGGCGTAACGAGCGCCTGGAACTTTTACCCCCTGCCGGCGAATCACTCGCGTCGTCGCGTCACAAGATCACGACCGTTAAGGAACTGGCCACGCGCCTGCTGCGAGAGGTCCAGGCGATTCGCGAAGTGGAAGTGCGCAGCCTCGGCAGCGGCATCGATTTTTATGCTGAAGTCAGCCGTTTTGAAGTAGATCTGATCAAGTGCGCGCTGCTGCAAACTGCCGGGCATCAGCGGCAAGCAGCAAGGCTGTTGAACTTGAAAGTCACCACGCTCAATTCCAAGATCAAACACTACAACATTAATTTGAATGCTTTTGCCGCCGGCTATGCGGCGGAAAAAACCGGCGACGCACAACCCGTAAACGTAAGCGACTGAGACAAAGAAGCTCCTGGTGTTTGCACCCACGTCGTACCAACGGCGTGGGTGTTTTTTAATTTCGCAAAGCACTTGTAGACCGTACGAAAAGTAGTACCTGTGGTAGCACCCGTCTCGCACTTCGCTCATTGTCGATCCCAGAACTTCAAAACTTCATCGCCAACAAATCCAAAACACGCAAGTTAGGTCAGGCAACCCTGTAGACGAGTTGGCCGCAGCGCGTGACGAAGAGGCTTGAACTCCCTACGGCACGTAAGGGCACAACCGTTGCACCTTTGTCCGGCGCGTTAGTTCAAACCTGCATGATTGACCATACGAATTTTCGGAGCGTGAGACATGAGATCAAAACTCGGCCGCGCGTTAATGAATGCAGAGTTGGCTTAAAGGATTCGCAATCCAAAAACGCAAACGTACTCCCCACGGAGAGGGTCACTAAAAGTTAACAAGGAGACTTACCATGCAAAGTTCTCGCAAAATTACACAGCTGCTTGCGCTAATCATTTTTGCGCTTAGCTGTGTGTTTGCGGCGCACGCGCAGGTAACGACGGGCAGCATCCGCGGGGTCGTAACCGATCCCAACGGCGCCGTGGTTCCCAACGCGCAAGTGACGCTGACTAAAAAATCAACCAATACTTCGAGTACGGTCCAAACGTCGGGTTCAGGACAATTTGAATTTCCTAACCTGCTGGTTGGCGAAGACTATGAAGTAAAGATCGAAGCGCCAAATTTTAAGACGCTCACGCTTACTGACGTGCGCGTGAACCTGAACCAGATTACTGACTTGCCGGCCCAACTGACTTTGGGACAGGTCGGTGAAACAGTCGTCGTTACCTCAGGCGGCACAGAACTCGTCGACACCACCACCACTAACTTGTCCAAGAGCTTTAGCACCAGGCAGGTAGTGGAACTGGCCCAGACAAACGTCGGCGGCGCTTTTGGTGGCGGCGTGAATAACCTGGCGTTAATCGCACCAAACGTTTCAAGTTCTGGTGGCGTCGGCGTCGGCTCTGGCGGTTCCGTCGGTGGCCAACGTCCGCGCAACAACAACTTCGTTATCGACGGTGTTGATAACAACGACAAATCCGTTACCGGTCCAGCAGTTTATGTTTCGCCGGAAGTCGTGCAGGAATTCTCGCTGCTGCAGAACCAGTTCTCAGCCGAGTTCGCGCGTTCAACCGGCGGCCAGTTCGTTACGGTTACCAAGTCCGGAACGAACGAGTATCACGGAACGGGTTACGGTTTTATTCGCAACCGCTTTCTGAACGCGCTCGACACGCGCCAGATTGAAGACGGTTTTGTGCGTGAACGCAACGTTCCGGGCACGCAGTTCCTGCCGCGGTTTGACTTCTTCCGCGGAGGCGCCAACCTCGGTGGTCCAATCATCGCGCCGCGTTTTGGCGAGAGTGGTCCATCGCTCTGGCGCGGAAAGAACAAGCTGTTCTTCTTTACTTCGTATGAACGGCTGCAGGTCGGCTTCGGCGCGGCGCCGGCCGGCATCACGGCGTTAACTGCAGGATCGCTAGCGACGGTTTCCGCTACGCCCGGCGTTTCGGCAAACAACCTCGCTGTCTATCGCCAGTTCGTGCCGATCGCGGCAACGGGCAACGGCGGTACGATCAACTTCTGCAGCATTCGGCCGGACCTGAACGGCAATTGCCAGGGGGCCGTAATTCCGTTGGCGGTGGGCACAATCGAACTGCCACCGCAACCTCAGTTCAATAAGCAGAACAACTTTGTCGTGAATATCGACTTCACGCAAAGCTCAAGGACACAGCATCGTGCGCGCTACAACTGGACTGACAACTATGGCGTTGCGCTCGCCGGCTTGCCGATTTTCAACGAACCGGTCCCGGCCAAGCAGCGTTTGTTCTCGTACACGTTGTTGCACACGTTCACCTCGAACCTTACGAACGAGACGCGTCTTGCTTATCGTCGTACAGACAATTCTTTCCCGGTGACTACGCCGTTTCGCTTCCCGGGCTTGACCGACACCACCTTCCCGAACCTTGGCTTGCTTGATTTGGGAGTGGACATCGGCCCGCCGGGCAACAACCCGCAAACCGGAATCGAAAACAACTATCAGGTAGTCAATAACGTTTCGTACCTGATGGGCAATCACTCGTTCAAGTTTGGCGGCGACTTCCGTCAGGTAATTTCACCGCAGACGTTCACGCAACGTTCGCGTGGTGACTACCAGTACTCGGAAGCGCAGTTCTACTTCTACGATCTGGCTGCGGACAACCCTGCCCAGCGCAGTGTTGGCGATGTGGTCTACTACGGAACGCAAAAAATTCTTTATGCGTTCGCGCAGGACGATTGGCGCATTCGGCCAAACCTGACCTTGAACCTCGGCGTGAGCTATTCCTATCAGGAACCACCGAAGGGCACTCAACTTCAGGCGCTGAACGCGATCTCGAACGTTCCCGGGCTGATTGAATTTCATGCGCCCGTTGCTCAGAAGAAGAACTTTGGACCGAAGGTCGGCTTTGCCTGGTCTCCGGACTACAAAGACGGCATCCTCGGTCGAGTTTTCGGCAGTGGCGGCAGAAGCTCGCTGCGCGCCGGATTCTCGATGTCGTACGACTACATCTTTGACAACCTCTACATCCTGTCGTTACCACCACAGGCACAGCAGACGGTTGATCTTAGTGGACCACCGTACACACCGAACTTCCTTGCGAGCGGCGGTATTCCAAACGTGCTTGCTCCTGCTGGAACCAACGCAGCGGCGGCGCGCGCGGCCACCAGCGCGTGGATAGACGATCAGCAAGTACCCTATTCATTAACCTGGACCGGCAGTTATCAACGCCAGATGGGTGAGAACTGGGTATTTGAAGCGCGTTACCTCGGTACGCGTGGCATTCACCTGCTGACGCAGAACCGCATCAATCGTCAGAACAAGGCGGGTGGTGGGTTCTCGGGCTTGCCGACGTTCCTGTCGGCGCCATCGCAGGCGCAACTCGACGCGCTGCCGTTGACCTTGACGGCCATTAATGCGCGTTCGAACTTTGTGCCGGCCTTTGCCAATGCAGGCTTCACCAATCCGGGCAGCATTGTTGGATTTCTTTCCAACGGCAGCTCGAGCTACCACGGTGCTTCGGCGCAGTTGATCCACCGCTTCAGCGATGGATTGCAAATGACTGCGGCGTACACCTGGAGCCATCTGATTGATGACACCACCGCTGAAGTCAACACCACTGTGTTGAGCCCGCGGCGCGTGCAGGACTTTCAGAACATCCGCGCGGATAGAGCTGATTCGGCACTTGATCGCCGTCACCGCTTTGTGACGTCGTTCATTTACGAATTGCCTTTCTTCAATAAAGGCAATGGCCTTACCCGCACGCTGCTTGGTGGCTTTAACTTCTCGGGCACTTACACGGCAGAATCTGGCGAGAGAGCGACCGTACTTTCCGGTATCGACTCGAACCTGAACGGCGATGCGGCTGCCGATCGCACGATCATAAATCCCGCTGGTGTTCCCGGCACGGGGAGTACAGTCACCGCGTTGACAAATTCAGCAGGTCAGATTGTTGGTTATCTCGCCGACAACCCGAACGCGCAGTACATCCGCGCGGGACTCGGTGCGATCGCGACATCGGCAAGGAACACCTTGCAGTTGCCGGGAATCAATAACATTGACTTCTCAGTCTTCAAAAACTTCCGCTTGGGAGAAACGCGCCGGATTCAACTCCGCGCGGACCTCTTCAATGCGCTTAACCACCCGCAGTACATTCCGGGTTCGACAAACGATATTCAACCCGTGACGAGTCTCACCGTAGGTCAGGTAAATACGGTGACTGCCGCCACAATCAGTTTGGCTAATCCGGCTGCCGCAACGTTCAACCGGCCAGATCGCGTGTTCCTTAGCGGGCCGCGAGTGATCCAGTTGGCGTTGAGGTTTGATTTCTAACTCGGTGGCGTGGCCCAACCACGTTACTACTTGATGAGGTGGCGGAACTTCCGCCACCTCTTTTTTTGTGATGAGAGACGTCAGTTTCCGTAGCGGAGATCTCATTAGCACGGCATTCAGCCCGGTGACAAAAGACACGAGCAAAAAAAATGAAACCGTTTCTAACGGTTTCAGTTCGCCCCTTCTAATCAATACTCGGCGGAACAGCGACAGGTAACATCCTGCAGTTTAGAAACCTTAAAGTTTTTTTAGCAGGCGCTCGGAAACCGTTGAAAACGGTTGCCCACGATCACGCAACCTTTGTTTCACCGGGCTGAAGCCACGGTGCTAATGACAGGGGTTTACTGAATGTTAGCGTAGAACGGTTAGGCTAATCCTATGGTTGAGTCTTACCCCGGTTGAAGCGGACTGGCAACATCGACAACAATCAACCACTCGCTGCCTCGCTTTTGCCAGACGCGCAGGTAATTTCCTTTTTCCTCTTTCTTCATCTTCGCAGTCTTGAGCACGTACGTGCCATAGGTGTAGCCGAGGTCGCGTGAGGATGACACATCTCCGCCAATCGGGACCCAACTCCAGGACCCTTGTTCCTTTGGTATCGCCCTAAGCGCAGCTTCTTTGCCGACAATCGGAGTTTCGCCCTCCCTGAACAGGCGGATGTCGCTCGGGAAGCCTCCAAATCCAAAATAGAGTTCCGGACTTGAAGGCGCACGCATTGCATCTGAAGCGGTGCGATCGTGTTCGATTAGTAGAAAGCGCTCGCGATCGAGCGTGAGATTTGATGG
>DATENN010000274.1:0-14376 GCA_035275045.1 Pyrinomonadaceae bacterium | reverse complement strand
ATCATCATGGACGGCAACGGCCGCTGGGCCGCGCAACGCGGCCAGCCACGCATTTCCGGACATCGCGCGGGAGTCGAAGCGGTTCGCGCCGCAGTCGACACCGGAGCGCGTCTCGGGTTGGGCGCGTTAACGCTTTATGCTTTCTCAACCGAAAACTGGAAGCGCCCGCGCTATGAAATCGACGCGTTGATGCGGATGCTGCGCCGTTATCTGCGGCTCGAGCTCGATGAGATCGATAAGCAAAACATTCGGTTTCAAACAATCGGGCGTACCGGAGCACTCGCCAAAAATGTTCGCGCAGAAATTGAACGAGCGACCGAACGGACGTCAAAAAATACGGGAATGATATTGGCCGTCGCCCTGAACTATGGCGGGCGGGCAGAAATCGTCGATGCCACTCGCGCCGCTGTTCGACGCTTACTGGACCAGGGCAACGCACCCGATGAGCTGACGGAAGAACGGATCAGCGAAGAGCTTTACACTCGAGGCATGCCGGATCTGGATTTACTGGTACGCACCAGCGGCGAGATGCGAATCTCAAACTTCCTGCTGTGGCAGGCAGCGTACAGCGAAATTTATGTAACCGAAACTCTTTGGCCGGATTTTCGGCGACTGCATTTACTTGAAGCGATTGTTGATTACCAGCGACGCGACCGCCGCTTTGGCGGGCTAAAACTTGTGAGCGGCAGCGTTTAGTATTTGTAAATCTTGTACAGCCCATCCTAAATGCAACGACTCCTAACCGCCGTAATACTCCTTCCATTTTTGATCGCATCAATTTGGGTCTGGTGGTTGCAACTTTTGTTTGTTGCGCTTGCCGCCGCGGCCACGGTGCTTGGCCTTTACGAGTTTTATCTGCTTGCACGGAAACGTGATCTAAAGCCCGATGTAGCCGCAGGTTTTCTGGGGGCTGCCGCTCTGTTCACCATCTTTTACTTCACCGAGCCCGGTCGCGATGTAGATTTTTCGATGATTCAGTTGTCGCTGTTGTTGTTGACATCGGGTGTGTTGGTGGCAGCGACTTTGCGCGGAGCGCCCTTTGACAAAATGATCGCTTCGTCGGGTGCGACAATTCTGGGCGTGCTGTACATAGCCTTACTGGGTGGGCATCTGGTAGCTGTGCGCATGGGGTTCGAACACAAGTTGTCGGCGCACTTGCTGTCATTCTTCTTTCTCGTGTTAATGGGAGCCGACACGGGCGCGTATTACGTTGGGCGGGCAATTGGCAAACACAAACTTGCCCCGTCGATCAGTCCCGGAAAAACATGGGAAGGAGTTGCCGGCGGATTGATGGCCGCGTTGCTGTTCGCAGCGATTGCGCATTTTTGGTTCTTTCGTGAGTTGCCCTTGAAGTGGACGCTGCCGTTGGCGGCGATAATGATGGGCCTGGGCGTACTCGGCGATCTAACAGAAAGCGCACTGAAACGAGGAGCAGGCGCCAAGGACGCGGCCAAGCTTTTGCCAGGCCATGGTGGCGCACTGGATCGTTTGGATAGCTTGCTCTTCAATGCACCCCTCCTCTACTATTTTGCTCGCCTCTATTTTGGAAACCATACCCTGTAGTTAATGACGACGAAAAAGATAATAATTATCGTCGCCGCAATAATCGCGGTGCTTGGTCTAATCGTACTGCTGTTCGTCGGTGGAATTATCGGTGCGGTGTTTTATGGCATCAGTAACAGTGACGCCGCCGTCGTTGCCAGGGATTTTTTACGGTCGAACGAACGACTAAAGCAGGACATCGGCGACGTGAAAGACTTTGGTAGCCTGGTAAAAGGCAACATCGACATCCGCAACGGCGATGGCACGGCAGAACTTAGTTTGAAGGTGATTGGAACGAAAAAGACAGTCAATGCTTCAGTTGAATTGATGTATCGCAGCGGCCACCAATGGCGCGTCACTGCGGCCTCTTACCAAAACGATGCTGGTGAGACGATCGATTTGCTGAAACCGTACGAATCAATTAACCGCCTGCGACGGCAGGCAGCGTAAATGCAAACAAAAGGTATTTCTATTCTTGGCTCAACAGGCTCGATCGGGCAAAACACTTTGCGCGTGATTGAGTCGCTCGGCAGTTCGCGCTTTCGTGTCGTAGCGCTCGGCGCCGGCCACAATGTTGAGCGGTTGGCCGATCAGATTGCCATGCATTTGCCGGAACTCGTTTCGGTGGAAACAGAAGCCGCAGCGCATGAGCTGCGCGCGCGGCTTTTCGAACACAATCTTGATCTTCCGCGAATTGTTGTAGGCGAGCCGGGATTAATAGAAGTGGCGACGCATCCTCAAGCTGATTGCGTGGTCTCGGCAACTGTCGGCGCGGTGGGTTTTGTTCCGACGTTGCGCGCGCTCGAAGCCGGCAAGCGCGTTGCTTTGGCGAATAAAGAAACGTTAGTGATGGCAGGCGAGATGATGACGCGCGCGGCAAGAAACTCCGGCGCCGAACTTTTGCCGATCGACTCAGAACACAATGCGCTACATCAGTGTTTACGCGGCGAAAAACGTTCGGAAGTACGACGAATAATTCTAACCGCGTCCGGCGGTCCATTTCGCACGCGAACGCTACAACACATGAAATCTGCAACCGTTTCCGAAGCATTACAGCATCCGACTTGGAACATGGGATCGAAAATAACGATCGATTCGGCCACGTTGATGAATAAAGGCCTCGAAGTTATCGAAGCGCACTGGTTGTTTGGTTTCGCCTGGGACGAAATAGCAATCGTGGTCCATCCTGAATCCGTGGTCCATTCGATGATTGAGCTGGTTGACGGATCGGTGATTGCGCAGATGGGTGTCACTGATATGCGGCACGCAATTCAGTATGCGTTGACGTATCCTGATCGGCATGCGTGCGAGCTCGCCCCGCTCGACCTGACCGCGCTTTCCGCGCTTCACTTTGAACCACCGGATGTCGATCGTTTTCCGTGTATCGCGCTTGCTTATCGCGCTTTGCGTGAGGGCGGCACGTTGCCGGCGGCAATGAACGCGGCGAACGAGGAAGCCGTCCGCGCCTTTATCGAAGAACAGATTTCGCTAACGGACATTCCTGCCGTCATCGAAGCAGTTATGGACGCCCATCAAAACCGATCCGCTGATGATCTTCCCGCCATCCTGAGCACCGACGAATCTTCACGCTCGGCCGCGCGCTCCGAAATACAGAAATTGGCAAAAAACCACGAGTTACTGGCCGAACGCACTGTTTGACGCGTTCTTTAGCGCCGCGTAAACTCGGTAACGTAGCACAAGCTTTGGTTTGTGTTTGAGAACGAACAAGCGCAAAACGCATTTTTGCGCTAGCAAGAGAGATCGAGCGAATGACAGTAATTACAGGGATTTTCGCGTTCATCTTTATTCTCGGCGCCGCAGTCGTGCTCCACGAGTTTGGGCATTTCATTGTCGCCAAACTCTTTCGAATTCGCGTTGAGACTTTTTCGGTGGGTTTCGGTCCACGGCTGTTGGGCAAAAAGTGGGGACCAACCGATTATCGAGTGTCCGCAATACCGCTTGGCGGCTATGTCAAACTCGGTGGCGACGAATCGAATGCTCCAATCGAAGGCGAAGGCGCATCGGACATTCCCGATCATGAACGATTTGATCTGCGGCCGCGTTGGCAACGGATTTTAGTAGCGATTGCGGGGCCGGTGATGAACGTAATTACAGCCCTCGCTATTCCATTTGCCGGCGCGTTGATGTACGGCGTCCCCGCGACACCCGCACCCGTCGTCAGCAACATGGCGAGCGGCGGCGCGGCTGAAGTAGCGGGCCTGCAACGCGGCGATCGCATCGTTTCATTTAACGGAATCGACAATCCGAAATGGGACACGATTCGCGGTGACGCGCTTTTGTCGCCGGGCCAGCCGTTGCCGGTCGTGATCGAGCGAAATGGTGAACGGAAACAGCTGACGATTACTCCGACTGCGCACGTTGAAGATGGCGAGACAGCTGGGTTCCTCGATTTTATTCCTGACTATGGCGACTTGCCGGTGATTGTCAGGGAAGTCACGCCGGATACGCCTGCCGCTGAGGCTGGACTACAAGCGGGCGATCGTGTGCTGGCTGTTTCAGGGCAACCGGTGCGCAGCGCCGAGCAGATAACGCAGTTCATTCGCGATCATAAGGGCCAGCCTATAACGCTGACGGTGAATCGCAACGGGCAGCAGGTAAACATCACTGCGACCGCGCGCAAGCTTTCAGACGGAACTGAACGACTCGGCTTTAAGCCCGACGAGGAAATCCCGCTCCTCAGCGCCGGGTTAGCTACTGCCGGAAAGTATGCAGTCGACAACAACGTCGAGATTCTGCGTCTGACTGGTAAAGCGCTGGGCCAGTTTTTTACGGGAAAGCGATCCGCGCGCAACACTTTGTCCGGTCCAGTCGGAATTTACAAAGCGGCGTCCACTTCAGTCGAACGATTCGGCTGGGGCGGATTGTTTACGACGCTCGCGTTCTTAAGTTTGAACCTGGGTATTTTTAACTTGCTGCCTATCCCGGTGCTGGATGGCGGCGCGATCTTTTTGTTGTTGATCGAAAGCATCCTGGCGATGATTGGTTTGACGCTTTCAATGCGCGTCAGAGAAAGAATCCAACAGGTCGGTTTTGTCGTTGTCATCCTGTTGATGGTGTTTGTGATTACGAACGACATTTTAAAGCAAGCTTCAATTTGGCGCGGTTCGAGCAATCAACCCGCATCAACGACGAAATAATGAGTTTCGGGTTTCAGGTTTGTAATGCAGATCACTAATTGAAACCCCACACTTCGCTGAGACTAAATTGAAACTGAACCCGAAACTCGAAACTCGAAACCCGAAACTAGACGGCATGCGTAAATCGAAAGCAGTTCAGGTTAAGCATCTTCAGATTGGCGGCGGTGCGCCGGTTGTTATCCAGTCGATGACGAAGACCGATACGGCCAATGTCGAAGAAACCGTCGCACAAATCGAGCAAATGGTCGCCGCGGGTTGCGAGATCGTCCGCCTGGCCGTACCCGATAACGACGCCGCGATCGCTCTCAAGGAAATTCGCAAGCGCGTGCCGGACGTGCCGCTCGTCGCCGACATTCATTTTCACTACAAGCTTGCCTTGCTGGCGCTGGAAGCCGGCATCGATAAACTCCGCCTGAATCCGGGAAATATCGGCAAGCACGAACGCATAGTCGAGGTCGTGCGTGCGGCGCAAGCGCAAAAAGTTCCCATTCGAATAGGCGTCAACGGCGGCTCACTGGAAAAAGATCTGCTGGCGAAATATGGCACCGCAACAGCTGAAGCCATGGTCGAGTCAGCCATGCGTCATATTCGCATTCTCGAAGACCTCGGGTTTACCGATACGATCATTTCGCTGAAAGCGTCGGACGTGCATCGCACGGTCGATGCCTATCGCTTGCTCGCTCAGAAGGTCGACTATCCATTTCATCTGGGCGTGACTGAAGCGGGAACCGCGTTTGGCGGGACCATCAAGTCATCGATTGGGCTTGGCATTCTCCTGCACGAAGGAATCGGCGACACGATTCGCGTCTCACTGGCGGCTGAGCCGCAGGAAGAAGTTCGCGTCGCCTGGGAAATCGTGAAATCACTTGGCCTGCGCACGCGAGGGGTCACCGTGGTTGCTTGTCCAACGTGCGGGCGGCTGGACGTCGATAACTTCGTTGAGATCGTAACTGAGATTGAACGCAGGTTGGCCCACGTTGAGGAACCACTGCATCTTTCAATTATGGGTTGCGCGGTAAATGGGCCGGGCGAGGCGCATGATTCGCAACTGGGCGTGACCTTTGGTCGCGGCGTTGGAATGATCTTTAAGGACGGCGTCCCGATGCGTAAAGTTGCAGGCGAGAATATCGTCGATGCCTTCGTGATGGAGACTGAAAAACTGCTTGCGGATATCGCAGCTAAGAAGGCGACTTTGACAGCAGAGACGCCTGAGCTCGTTTCGATAACTTAACTGCTGAACGAAGCGAAATCGACCACAAAGGCCGCAAACCCGCGGTCTTTTTTAATTTGCGGCGTCGAAAATTAACGCACGATATGACGACGCTTTGCCGGAAAAGTCGATTCGGACGCGGCCGCCATGCTCAGGAATAACGCGTCGGTGGCGGATTTGCGGTTGACGTTGACTATCAGTTGCTCTCGCATTTCTTCGATTTGAGAAATCCAAATAGTCGGTCTTTTCGTGTCGAGCTGTTCCGCAATCTTGCGTAGCTGCTTAACAACATCTGCATTCACAATTGCATCATCTGACGAACCCAGCGCCAGCATCCAAACGTCGCGCACCAGCGTTTCAAGAACGTCCAGGCGCGCCTCGAACTCATCTTTGTACTGCGCTTCGTTAAGTTGTTCGGACGATCGCAATAGCTGCATGCGACCGTCGTTTGCCAGCGCCTCGACGACTTCGAGCATCGCGTCACGTTGTTCGACAAACGCGTCGAAGTCTTCTTCAAGCGCGCGGCTTAGACTTCCGCGTGCCAGGCGCGCACGAATTTTTGCTTCAGACGGCGACGCAATCTTGTTTGCCGTAAGGTAATACTCAATCTCACCGCTGGTTAACGGCGAGAAGCGAATGGTCTGGCAACGCGAGCGAATCGTTGGCAATAACCAGCCGGGGCGCGAAGTTAGCAGAATCAAGTGCGATGTTTGCGGCGGTTCCTCCAGGACTTTCAGCAGGGCGTTCGCCGACGAGTCATTCAGTTTGTCAGCATCCTCGATGATGAAAACGCGCGCTTTGCCTTCAAATGGACGATAGTTGGCCTCGCGTTCGATGTCGCGCATTTGTTCGACAAGTAAAACCCTTTTCGGCGCGACCACCACTCCCACGTCCGGATGATTCGTCCAAATAATTCCTTTCCAGTCATCCGATTCGTCGCTGGCGGGAAAATTAATCTGCGCGGTGCGTACACACGAAGGGCAGACGCCACACGCTTCAGATCCGCGCGGTGTCACGCAGTTGAGTGCTTTTGCGATCTCCAGGGCGAACAATTTCTTGCCCACACCATCTTCACCGCTGAAGAGCAAAGCGCCGGGAAGCCGGTCCGTCTCGAGCATGCGTTGCAGCAGATTCTTTACGCGATCGTTTCCCAGAAGGTGGTCAAACATATTTGATTCTCAAGCTCGTTCTTGCTGGTTCATCACCTGGTGTCCGCGTTCCTTAAGAAAAGGTAAAACGATTTCTTTTACGTGTTCGTGAGTTTCTTCGGTAGCCCGTTTCGTTGTTACGATTTTTATTCGTTCCGGCTCGTGCTGGGCCAACTTTAGATACGCCTCACGAACTCGCATATGGAAATCGGGACCTTCCGAGTCGAGCCGATCGCCTTTTTGCTTGCCGTTCGTCCGACGAGTGGTCCGTACAATGCAATCTTCCACGGAAAGATCGAACAGAATTGTTAAGTCAGGCTTTAATCCTTCAGTCGCGAGTTGAATGATCTCAGCGATCAATTCACCTGAGAAACCGCGGCCCCCGCCTTGATAAGCCACAGTGGCATCCGCGTAACGGTCCGAAATGATTATTTGCCCAGCCGCGATCGCCGGTCGCAAAACTTTGCGTACATGTTGCGCGCGGTCAGCGGCGAACACCAGTAATTCGGTGAGTGGATCAACTTCTTCGTGCGCGTCCAGTAACGCGCCACGCAGACGATTTCCAACCGGCGTCCCTCCCGGTTCGCGCGTTACCACTACTTCACAGCCGGTTTGCTTCAAGTAATTAGCAAGCAGGCGCAGTTGCGTTGACTTGCCACTGCCGTCGATGCCTTCGAAAGTAATGAATGTTCCGCGCATGCCATGCCCAAGACAAACTTCAGTTTGCCGCTTTCCTGGAAGGACCAAAAAATCGGGACGAGTTTAAAGGAATGTCACGATTCAGGCGAGTTGGGATTGGATTCGATCGCGTGTTCCGGTTGCACCTGTGAACGAAGGTCGCCACTCACCCGACGCGTTTGGGAAATGGTCGAAATGGCATGCTTGAAGATCAATTGTTCGTGTGAGCCGGATTCGAGCAGCACTGAGAACTTATCGAAGCTGCGAATGCGTCCCGTAAGCTTCGCCCCGTTCAACAGGTAAATGATGACGGTAGTTTTTTCACGACGGACAGTATTCAAGAACGCGTCCTGAATATTCTGCGGCGCCGGTCGTCCATCTAGCATGGTAACGCCTGTTGAGTCGTCGGTCTCGGACATGGGGGAACGCTCAGACTACTCCAGGGCCTCTAATCCTGACAAGGATTATCCCGTCCGTGAAGGAAACTTTAACTTTGAGGGTACTGGAGCGCGGTGAATACCGCATCCTGGACGGATCGGACTTCACCGAAGCCATCAAACCACTCGGCGCCGGGTTCGCGCCTAAACCACGTCAGCTGCCGTTTGGCGTAATGGCGAACGTCCAGCTTCGTTTGTTCGATGGCACTGGAGAGGTCGCGTTTTCCCATCAGGAATTCAACCACGCGGCGATAACCGTGCGCGCCCAGCGCATTTGAGCCAGCGGGCACACCCTGATTCAAGAGCGTGCGCACCTCCTCAACCAAACCGGCGGCGAAGTGCATTTCGGTGCGCCTGTTGATTCGTTCATAGAGCTCTGCGCGCGGTGGGTTAAGTACGATCACTCGCATCCGCGCCATCGCCGGAGGTGCTTTGGGACGCTCTGGTTGCTGTTGGGCAATCCCCCGGCCTGTCTGCAACCGCACTTCGATAGCTCGTTGCATGCGCGGCCAATCTTTGGGAAAGATAACCGCGGCACTTTGCGGATCGAGACGGCTTAATACTCGATATAAATGTTCGGCACCCTTTTCTTCTCGAATCGAGTTCAAGCGCGCGCGCAAAATTTCGTCTGTTTGCGGACTTTGAAAAAGAGGATTACGAAGAGCGCGGAGATAAAAACCTGTGCCGCCAACCAGAATTGGAGTGCGGCCGCGGCGTTGAATATCGTTGATTGCCTCAGCAGCTGCGCGCGCCCACTCGCCGGCGGTGTAATTTCTGGTCGGCGGAATAAAGTCGAGCAAATGATGCGGCACGCCATGACGTTCGGCCAGAGGCACTTTCGCGGTGGCGATCTCGATACCTTGATAGACTTGAACTGAATCGCAGTTAATGATCTCGCCGTTGAGACGCAATGCGATGTCAATTCCCAGCGCACTCTTTCCTGACGCAGTTGGACCAACAATAGCGATGGGAGGATTCATGCAGCAAAGGCGCGAATCGGTTAACGGCGAAATGACTACGAGCGAGAGGATAGCACGCGGAAAACAAGGAAGAGCAAAAGCAGCGCGATCAGAATCAACGCCCCAATGATCTGGTTACGTGAGAAAGACATTTATTCTTTAACCGGATTTCGATCGAGCGGTAGATCAATACATTCGGGTGAGTTCAATGCCGGTGTAGTACGCTTTCAGAATTTGATCGTAGGTGAAACCCTGTCGAGCGAGACCATAGGCGCCGACCTGGCACATGCCGACCCCATGGCCCCATCCGCGGCCCAGAAAAGTAAAGCCAGCTACGCGTCCGTCATCATCGTAGCGCTTTTCGATCACAAACAACTGTTCGCGCAAGCCGAGCGCGGAACGAATGCGGCCACCGCGGACGTGAGACGTGCCTTGCGTGCCAATCAATTCAAGATCAGTGGCCCTCCGCGAATTGCCACGTGCGACTACACGCAGGTCGGTGAGCGTTCCTACACTCGACGCATAACGGCCCAGACGCGCTTGCACCTGACCCGGCGTCAGGTCGACAGTCCAATTTGAAAAGGGAGAGAAGCGATCGGCCGCCGCGCCATTTGCAGCAGGACGCACTTCAAGATAATCAGTTTCGCCTGCGCCATCGACATGAAAAACCACCGGTTCACCACCCACGAGCGCAACACTTGAAACCGGATAAAGTGTTTCGCCGATTTGCCGAAAAAGGAAAACGTCGGCTGCAACTTTTACCGGCAAGTCTTTTCCTCTATTGCTTCGAAGAACCAGTAAATTGTCAGTTGTCGGTTTGGTAGCGCCTTTTTGCAGTTGCAGCAAATTGCGCGCTTCCAGGATGCGCGCGATTGCGTGCAGCACACGAGCGCGCGACAACGGTTCGCGCGGATGCAGCATGCCGTCGGGCAAGACCGGTAGGTAACCATCACGAAGCAACATGGCAACGTCAGCGCGGTTCACCTGCGGAACATCACCGGCATCTCGCGTCGCCAGGAAATAGTCAACGTCAACCGTATTCAGCAGTGTGTCCGCGCGGCTTTCACCGTAAACAGCAGCGCTGAGTGCGCTTGCAAATGCCGGCGGCTTGTTTACTTCTTCAGTAACGATTGGCGCAGTTTGATGAGCAAGTCTTGCTACTGACGCCAGCCAGTTGCGCACTTCTGTAACCGGCGCTTCGTCTTCCAGCCAGGAATCGGAAACGCGAGATTTTAGAAACGAAAAGTTTTGCACGGACAAGAGCGCAGCATCGCGTGCCGCTGCAACGTGCTCTTGCGATTTCAGATCTGCGGGATCGCGTGAAGTTTTAATGATGTAAGGAGCAAGCGCGGCGTGGCCCTCTGCGGCGCACTCGCGCGCTTTCAAATAGGGAACCGCATCATTAAAGATATTTTGAGCGTCTTCCGTGCGACCCCCGCAGGTTGAAGTGTAGAGAGCATTAATTGGCTCACCGTTGTAGGTCGCTACAACTCCGCGTGTTTCATCCACCGCTCGCGAAGACAGCGCGTTTTCAGATGACAACCCGCGATAGACCTGGGAACGCGTAGTTGGTAACAGGTCGTAACCCTGCGACATGAACTGTCCGCGATTTCTCACTGCATAGGTCCGCGCCGCAATAGCCTGTGCCTTGTGCGCCTCGATTAGCGGATATCCGCCCGCTGACAATTCATTGGGCACAACGCCTTTTACGTAATCTTCCAAACCGAGAACGTTAACGACAGTCAGCGCTCCGCGCGTGTTCGCGAAAACTTCAATTCTTCCACGGTACGGCTTGTCATTGAAACGCACCGGCGATCTTTCGTCGTCCGATCCGAACAGGACTGGAGCGCTCGAGCTAAACAGGCGGCCTGTTCCCGCGGCAAAGGCAACTACTTCGCGCGAAGGTGAACTTGCTCGCGAAGCCAGGCGCACAGCAGGTTGATCTCCTGGCGTCGTCGTACTTGTCGAGTTATTTTTCGCGGTCGCCGGGCCATTTGAAAGCGGCACCAGGGTGGTTTCAATCGCGGCTTCAATCAGGCGCGCGCGCAAGTCCTCGGCTTCCTGTTGCGAGTAGCGGTCGCCAATCAACAAACCCCACGTCTTGTTGACGTTGTCGAAAGTGATTTGCGCATCTTCATTCGTTGCTTCTTTTATTTCTCGAATTTTCTGTTCGGCGTCACTCTTTGACGCGAGTGCTGTCAGGCCCAGACGAAACCCGTCTTCAGTTATGGCTGCGGCAGGAGACAGCAATCGGGCCTCGACCCGTACGCTCGCGACATCCAATGCTGCCATCGTATTGGCCACGTCCGTTGCATTCATCAAATGACCGCTAGTCGATATCGAAGCCGAGCGAACGTCGGTTGCGAGCGCAATGCGAATAGTAGGTTCGTTTTTGGGCTCGATTGCAGCCGTCGTCGCTGCCGAAGTGATGGTTGGTTCGCCACGCGATTGCCAGTCTGGAGCTTTCGCCGGTTCGGCCTGACTAAGAGAGGGTTGAGAACGACGCGGGCGGACTTCGCCCTGAGCGAACGCACCTGGGGCTAGGACATTTGAAAGGAGAAGAGCGCTGAGGAACAGCGCAAGAAGAACGCGCACTACAAAAAACCTTCGCGGTTTAGTCTTGGGGGCTCATACCGCGCGGCCATAGTACTACAGATTCGCGTTCAAGAAACGAGTGAATTAGGTCTAGGCGGCGCGTTTCTCGCTGATGGTTGCCGGCGCGGAGGAGTCAGCTTCCTTTTGGCTCTTGCGCGAACGGCGCCAGTTTCCGAATGCATCTTTCGAAAGTCCAAAAATTGCACGGCGGTTTGAAGCGATCACGCGCAACCAATCACGCTTGCTCATTTGTGGAAAGTAGATGCCGCGGAAAAAGAGACGCATCACCAGGTGAATTATGCGAAATGAAAGAGGGTGACCGTTTAGTGCTCGCAGAGCCTCAAGATTTCTTTCGGGACTGTAGGAACGTGCCCAGGCTTGGTTCAATTCATCGTGCGTTTGTTGAATCGAAATTTTCAATGGCGTGTGCGCCATTTGATAAGGCGCAAATTCCATCCAGTGCCGCGGCCGAGTTAGCCGGTTGGCCGCGACCAGACGATCGTAAAGGGGTGTGGCGGGGAAGGGCGTCAGTTGTCCA
Organism: Pyrinomonadaceae bacterium; assembly: GCA_035275045.1. Taxonomy (GTDB): domain Bacteria; phylum Acidobacteriota; class Blastocatellia; order Pyrinomonadales; family Pyrinomonadaceae; genus PSRF01. The sequence goes on along the minus strand of DATENN010000274.1, from coordinate 2,111 downwards.
AAGACCGGCAAGCCCGGAGGCCAACTTTCTATCTGGGACAACGTGCGCTGTGCAACGCCGGGCGTGTCGTTGTCCATTCCGAAAATAAACGAGGTAACGGCATAGATATTTCGCGCCGCGAGCCGGTTTAGCACCGTGGCATATTCCGCAGGCTTGTTGAAGTTCTTGTTCATGTCGGCAAGATTCGCCGTGTCAATGGACTCCATGCCGATGAAGACCCACTTCCCATCTGATTCTGCAATCAAATCGACGAGCTCTTCATCACGCAGCAAGTTGGCGCTGATCTGCGCCATCCACGGTACCTGGGCCTTCGCTGCGATGATGTCGCGCAGAAGTGATTTGGTGCGCTTGATGTTGATGGCAAAGTTGTCGTCAATGAAAAAGACGATTACTTGCTTGCGATTAGCACGTGCATGTTTCTTCAGCCGTAGTAGTTCGTGGACCACGCTTTCATTAGAACGAAATCGGATCGAGTCGCCAAAGAAACCTGTAACCGTGCAGAATTCGCAACCGTAGGGACAGCCGCGCCCGGATTCCATCGGGATCACGTTGACCGACTGCCAGCCCGATCCATATCTCTTCAATAGTGGCTGGGCAAATTTTGGCACCATGTCGAATTGATCAAGGTCCATGCGGTCCCAGGGAATCTCGGGATATGGCTGCAAACTGGGTTTGCGCTCTTTGCCGTTCTCATCAAGCGGCGCGTAAATCTCTTGCAATTTTCCATTCGCGGCATCTTCAACGATGCGCGGCCAAGTCTCATCAGCTTCGCCCAGCGCTATGGCATCAGCATGGCGTGGACCGCCGTCGCGTCCAAGCGCCTCATCGGGGATTTCTGTAACGTGAGGTCCTCCCATGACCACCGGAATACCAGCAGCCCGCACTGCGTCAGCGATGCGATACGCGCGCGCGACCATTCGGGTCATCGCGCCTATGCCTACCAGTCCCACGCCTTGTTCGCGAGCGAAGTTCACTAGTTCATCTTCGTTCATCGGACGCGCATTACCATCAACCAACAACACTTCGTGTTCCGGAGGTGTCAACGCCTGGAGTAGAAACATCCACAGGTGGGGCATAAAGTTTCGCGTAACGCCATTGTCCGGGTTGTAAAGTAAAATCTTCATATGCTGGTTTAGTCCCTAAAAAAACATGTCCCACGTTCGAGTTTGAATTAAAAGACCGGGAAAAGGAGAGTCTAGTAATCCTGGGCCGGGAAATCGGGCAGCAGCATACCAGTTAAGTGCACTTGCGTACAGAGCGCGTAATGCTGATTCATGTTAGGGATGCGAATAGCCTTTAGTAAGTAATAATTGCTGGCCTTCATCGCTGAGCACAAAATTCACGAAGTTGAGCGCGACATCCTGTTTGTTGGAAGACTTGATTACCCCAAGGGCTTGGTAAATCGGACGATGCAGCGTCTCGTTTACTTCGATGTAAGTACCCTCGTTGGCTTTGAGCAGCGACAATGGAATAAAAGCGGCTTCTGCGTTGCCAGTCGCAACATACTGCTTGGCCTGGGACACGTTCTGCGCGTAAACAACTTTTTTCTCGATCTGGTCCCAGATTTTCAATTGGCGGAGACTCTCCACTGCCGCCTGACCGTAAGGTGCAACGTCTGGCTTAGCTATAGCGATCCGGTCAAAACGTTTGTCGGTTATGTCTTCAATTCGTTGCAGCGTCAGTGATGAACCGGCCGGCACCCACAGTACCAGCCGGCCGCGTGCGTAGACCGCTTTTGTGCCGTTGGTGATCAAGCCTGCGCGATCCAGCGATTCAACATGGTCCATATCGGCGGCCGCGAACACGTCAAAAGGCGCGCCGTTTTCAATTTGTTTAGATAAATCTGCCGTCGCTCCAAAACTAAAAACGACTCGAGTGCCGGTCCTAACAGTAAAGCGTTGACCGAGGTCAGCGAACGCGTCCGTCAAGTTCGCGGCGGCCGCGACCAGTAACTCTTGCTTCGGTGCGTTGTTCGTTGGCGCTGTATGACAACCGATTAATGCAAACCACAGTACGGTTATGGTGAGCTTTTTCATCTGTTTTCAAGAACTTGTTCCCAGAATGGCTAAAGGTATGGTATAGACCAATAAAACCCCCGTTAATTCTGATTG
>DATENN010000273.1:0-5267 GCA_035275045.1 Pyrinomonadaceae bacterium | reverse complement strand
TGTTGGCGCCATCCAACAAAACTTCGCCACTCGCAAGCGGAAGGCCTCCGTTTAATGCGCGTAACAGCGACGATTTGCCGGCGCCGTTCGGTCCAATCACCGCCAGCACTTCGCCCGGAAGCAGGCGCGCTGAGACGGCCGACACTGCTTTGCGCGGCCCATACCTAATGGTGACGTCGATTGCTTCCAGCATCATTTTTCAACGGCGCTTCAGAAGGTAAATAAAAAGTGGGGCGCCGATCAGCGCCGTGATAGCGCCGACCGGCAATTCGCGCGGAGCGATAACGGTGCGCGCCAACGTATCCGCCAAAACTACGAATGCCGCTCCCGCGAGTGCCGACGCGACGATTACCACGCGATTGTCACTGCCAAAGGAAAGTCTCACCAGATGAGGAACCACAAGTCCGACGTATCCGACTGAACCGCTCGCCGCCACCGAAGCACCTACCAACAAGCTAGCAGCCACAAACACCGTCACTCGAACGCGTCCCACCTCGACGCCGAGATCGAAAGCATCTTTTTCCCCCAGCATCATTAAATTTAGTGGGCGCGCATTGAAGACGATGAAGCCGACGCCAATCAAAACCGAAACGAATACGATCACCAACAAACTGCCGCTGGTTCCAGACAGATCACCTAACAACCAAAACGTAAATGACCTGATCCGCGTCGCATCCATCATGGTTGTGATGAAGACGATGGCCGACGACAGAAAGGTTGTGACGATCACGCCAGCAAGAATCAGCCGTTCGGGAGTTGCACCCGCACGCCCAAGTGCCAGCCGGTACACCACAAATGTGGCCGCAAGTGCGCCGCCGAAAGCCAGCAGCGGCCGGCTCCATTCGTGTGCGCCAAAAAATACGAGCGCAATCATGGTCCCAACCGCCGCGCCATTGGACACACCCAGCAGATACGGTTCGGCCAAGGGGTTACGTAACAAAGCCTGATAGCCGGCACCCGCCGTAGCCAAACACATACCGACTGCGCCCGCCAAAAGGATGCGTGGCAATCGCACGTCAAACAAAATTGCTTCTTGTTCGATCGTTAGACCGCAGGCTGATCGTCCGGTCAAGGCGCACAGCGAGTTCGCGACCGGCAATCGTTGGCTGCCTACGACGGCGGCAACGATAAACACTACGGCAAGAACGCCCAGCAGCAATGCGCAGACGAATAGCGCGCGCCGCAGAGTGGCGCGTTCGAATGAACTTGTTTGCAGAGTCGTCATTAAGAGGAACGTCGACCTTTACTTAAACGCCTCGGGATGCAATGCACGAGCGACTTCTTCTAATCCTTCCACCAGGCGCGGTCCGGGTCGCGAAAGATGATCGTCATTAATTTTGTAGATGCGGTTGTTGAGCGCCGCCGGCGAATTTCGCAACGGCGCCGCGACTGTAGAGTTTGCCGTTCCCATCGACCCGCCGGTTGGCAGAATGATCGCGTCAGGCTTCGCAGCCAGCGCACTCTCGTCACTGAAGCGTGGAAATGCGGTTGGGACGTCCGCTGTTACTGAAACGCCGCCCGCGCGTCTGATCAAATCCGTAAGATAAGCATCGCGACCAATGGTATAAAGCGGTTCGTCAGACACTTGGTAGAAGACCCTGACTGGTTTCGCTTGCGCGACTGACTTTTCAACCTCGTTGGCGCGACGACGCAAGTCAACGGTCAACTTGGTCGCCGCTTGCTCCTGGCCCAACAAATCCCCGATGGTCGTGATTGAACGAAATACTTCTTCGAGATTGCGGGCATTCGTGACGAATACCGAAATGTTTTGCTGGTCTAATTGCCTGGTAAAAGCTTCGAGCTGCGACGCAGTAGAAACTAAAACCAGTTGCGGCCGCAACGCTATGATCCGTTCGATACTCGGGTGCATGGTGTCGCCCACCTTCGCGACGGATTTCGCTTCAGCGGGATAGTCACAATACTCCGTGTCACCAATCAAACGATTGCCGGCGCCGACCGCGTAGACTATTTCGGTGAGGTTAGGTGCGAGTGATACGACACGATCAATGCTGGAAGGAATTGCAACCCTGTGGCCGTCATCGTCGATGACTTCTCTGGTCGCTTTCGTGGTTGACGAATTAACTTGCGAGCGCTGCGAACAGCCGATAGCAGCAATCATGACGCCACTTAACACCAACGTCACTGCGAAACTTATTTTTGGTTTTGATGATTGCAACGGTCCCTCCTGTTCGCGAAAGGAAACAGGCGTCGGGACCACACGGTTCAGGTGGGCCGGTGCGGCCTAAACGCCCTGCGCGAAGCGTTCGAAGCTGCAAAGCACTAAGGCAGGTCTCCTGGCTTCGAGTTTATTAACTCGACACAGTGGCGCGACCGCGCGGGCTTTTCACCCGCTTCCCTATTCTCCCCAGACTGGGGCACCTTAATGCATTGTCTGAAAAAGATCTGACAGCAATTGCGAGCGGACGTTAGCACGCGCTCAAATAGCTGTCAAACATTTGCCAACGCCGCCACTCAAGACAGCGCCCGCGGTGCCAGTCATCGTGGAATTTCGGTCCGAAATATAGCCGCTGTAACGGGGATGCGGGCAAAAACTAGCCTTTTGCTAGGGTTTTTAAGGTTTTGGCCCGAAATCTTGCAATGTTTGCATGCGGACATGGAGTGTTTGCGCGCGGACATGGAGTGTTTGCGCGCGGACATCGAGTGTTTGCACGCGGACATCGAGTGTTTGCACCCAGACATCGAGGGTTTGCGCGTGGACACGGAGTGTTTGCACGCGGACATCGAGGGTTTGCACGTGGACGCGGGCTGTTTGCCGCTTCTTGCGGGCTTGCAGCACTTGTACTGCCCGCGCATTCGATTGAGCAGTTATACTCTCGCCGCTTTTACGCCATTAACAAATGCGCGAATGACAAAACTACCGCCGAAGAAGACTAATTCTGGTACGAAATCCGGGACTCTCCCGCTGTTAGCCGTTGCAATCTTCTACACCGTGGCGCGCTTGTGGCGACTGACTGCGTCCTGTTTATGGTTTGACGAGATCTTCAGCGTGCATGCCGCTCGACACAGTTGGGCCGACATGTTCCGTTTCGTCGCCGCAGACATCATCCATCCGCCACTCTTCTACATGTTGCTAAAGGTTTGGATCGGGATAGGGGGCGAGTCGCTGCTTTGGCTGCGGCTGTTGCCGGCGTTGTTGGCAATCGTCGCAATCATTCCGATTGTTTTACTATGCCGCGAGCTGAGACTTGGACCAGCCGCCGCGACGTTCGCACTCCTGTTAATGGCTGTTAATGGCTACCTCATCAAATACGCGCAGGAACTCAGAATGTATTCGCTGTTGATGTTGCTTTCGATAACGTCGTTATGGTTGTTCGCACGTGTACTTCTTCGACGTGGCGAGTCGCGCGTAACTGAAATTGGTTTAATCGTCACTAACTTTCTCCTCGTTTATTCGCACTACGCCGGTTGGTTGTTTGTGTTGCTGGAAGCGGCGCTGCTTTTCTTTTTGAACCGGCGGATCGCGAAACGTTTTGTCGCAGCCGTCGCTATCACCGTGCTGCTTTGCGTTCCCTGGATTGTTCTGATTTTTCAAAATGCGCAAATCGCGCCAGGACTCAAACAAAATATTGGCTGGATGGCACGGCCAAATGTATACGATCTGATCCAGTTTTATTCGCTGCTGAATAAACCTTTCTGGTTTGTTCAAAGCAGTTCAGCGCGGCCACACGACCTTTTGACTGCGGGATTTGCTCTCGTGCTATTCGGAATACCAGTCACGTTGTTGCTGCACGCAGTTAGGAAATCAACTGAGAACGACGAAGGAAACCGCGAGTGGCGGCTGCTTGCGATTTTCACCATCGCGCCCATCGCCACAGCGTTTGTCCTGAGTTGGATATTGCCGCAATCTGTTTGGGGCACACGCCATTTGATTGTCGTGGCGGCGCCGTATTCAATTCTGGTAGCGAATGCTGTTGCGCGTCTTCCCTGGATATGGTTTAGGACCGTAATCTACGCAGTTGCGGGTTCATGGTTTGTGCTTGCGGCGATCGGTTGGGTTTTCTCTTCGCAGCCTGTTTACATTTGGTGCACTTGGGATTCGCTGGCCCGGCAGGTAGTGGCCGCAGACAGTAACTCCGCTTCGGTTCCTATTTATGCGTTTGAAGATCTAGTCGCCTATCACATTTGGTTTGCCAATTCGCTGCAACAGAAACATGGCATTGTAAGAGTCGCGAAGAACGCCGCCGGCGTTCGGGAGGATCCGGCTTACTTCCTGCCGCGGCGTTTCGAAGAAGTCAGCACCGTCAATGTAGATCAGATCGCTGATAACGACTTTTGGATTGCGTATCGCGCTGCGGCGTTTGATGAACGGCAGCCGCCGTTATTGTCCTTCACCAGCAAGGGCTATGAAATCGTCGAACGCGAACAGCAACAGGCACAGGGACAACAGGCTTTTATGGTTCGTCTGCGACGCAAACTCTAGGGGCATCAACAGGTTTTCCCAAGGACCCACCTATTAACTGGAAGACACAAGGTCGAGCTATAGCGACCGGGTCTGCGAATGCCGAATGCGGTTGATGATTGCGGATCGCATAAAGCTTTAGCAATCAGCGATCGCCAATCCGCAATCGCTACTGTCCTACCTTTGCCCTGGTTTTTGCACTGACGTAAGATTGCCGGGTTTCATAATCGTCGCGGAGTCAACAACGAATGATAAACACGGTCGAATGGACCAACGAGGGCGTGCGCATGATCGATCAGCGCCTGCTGCCCACTGAAGAAAAATATTTGATGCTGCGTTCCTGGGAAGAAGTCGCGGAGGCCATCAAGAAGATGGTGGTGCGGGGCGCGCCGGCGATCGGTGTATCAGCCGCAATGGGACTCGCACTCGGCGCCAGCCAATCGGTCGGCATGTCATCGGCGGATTTGGAAGACGACTTCAGCTACATGTGCAAAGTGATGGGCGAAACGCGGCCGACCGCCGTCAACCTGTTTTGGGCCATTGAGCGTATGCGTGATCGCTTCTATCGCGAAAAGGAAAAAACTGAGAGCGTCGAGCAGATTAAAGCAGCACTCGTCGATGAAGCAAAACAGATTTTTAAGGAAGACATTGCTGCAAACCGGGCCATCGGCCAGTACGGCGCGGATCTAATTTCAGACGGTGACACGGTGCTGACCCACTGCAACGCGGGTGCGTTGGCAACGGCCGGAGACTATGGCACAGCCTTGGGAGTCGTGCGCGGCGCCAGAGACGCGGGCAAAAAAGTTGCTGTGATTGCGGACGAGACCCGGCCTTTTCTGCAAGGCCT
>DATENN010000272.1:0-10059 GCA_035275045.1 Pyrinomonadaceae bacterium | reverse complement strand
GAAGCGGGCGGAAGTCGAATTATCGCAATCGACGGTTTCGTAATTGCGACCAGTGTCGCCCGCTTCGCGGGCTCAATTGTTTTTTGGCGACTTGGATCCTGGGGTTCGCTTCGCTTTACCCCAGGCTTTATGCTGGCGTCCGCTCCGCGGACTTTGGCAGGTTGATTTACTTCTTACGGAAAATTCATTCTCTTTTCCAGATCAATGAAGCGTGGATCTGAGCGCAGTGGATCGAATATCGGTTCTATCTTCAATGACACGATCCAACCGGCACGCTCGGTGTATGCACGATTGAGTTGCTCGATGGCTTTCTCGTTGTCACCCAGACCCGTGTAGACCAACGCCAAATCGTATGGTGAGACGAATGTTCGGTGTGACATGTTGGTCAGCTCGGCGACTATCTTTAAGGCATCGTTCCGCCTGCCTGACAACGCGTAGGCATGGCCCAGGAAACCGAGCAGGTTAGTAGTGCGCTCGGAAAGACTGATCGACTTCTGGTACGCGGCGATTGCTTCGGAATAATTTCCTTTGAGCTCGTACGACTCGCCTATAAAAAGATACGCAGCCGCATGATTTGAATCGAGATCGATCGACTTCTTGCTTTGCGCAATCGCTTCATCAAAACGATGCGCCCAGTAGTAAGCGCCTGCTACATCGTCGCTCAGCGCCACCGAGAGCGGATCGACTTCCAACCCGCGCTTCGCCATTTCTATTCCTTCATCCAGACGGCCGGTGCATGAGAGTAGATACGAATAGACTTCGTAGGATTCGGGATAATTAGGATTTAGCTCTATCGCCCGCTTGAATTCGCGTTCGGCGGCACTCCAATCCAGATCGTAGAACATGGAGATCGCGCCCATGGTGGTGTGCACCTCGGCGAGGCTGTCGTCCAGCGATAAAGCTTTTTGTGCTGCCGCTCGTGCTTTGGGAAAAGCCTCGAGGGCAGGTTGCCAGTTATTGATGGCCGCCACCGCGTAGTAATCGCAGAGACCGGAATAAGCGACGGCGTAGTTTGGATCTTTGGCGACAGCTTCATTAAAGAACTGCCCCGCTTTCAGATTATCCGCCGGATTAAACCTACGAAAAAAATAGCGGCCTTTAAGATATGCGAGGTAGGCATCAGTGTTGGCCGGACGGGATTTTGTTAATTTCGCTTGTTCTTCACCGTTCAGGCGTGGCGCAATCTGATTGCCGACCCGTCGCGCTATTGAATCCTCCACCGAAAAGATATCAGTCAATCTTTCGTCGAATTGCTCGGCCCAGATAACCTGCCCTCCGTTTACGCGAACCAATCGCACGCTTACGCGTACGCGATCGCCGGCTTTCTGAATACTTCCATCAAGCACGGCATCAACGTTCAACTCAGATCCGGCGACACTGACTTCGTCCTCGAGCTTCGTATAGCGACGCACGGCACTGAATGGTGAGACTTTCAGGCCGCTAATAGCACTGAGACGGCTAATCAAGGTATCGGCCATGCCCAGCTCGAGTGATTCGTCTCGTTCGCCGGCGACCAGTGGCTTGAAGGGCAGCACCGCAATCGAACGCACCGGCGCTGCGGCTACGGCGGGAGAAGAAGCGGGAGTGCGCCGGTAGTAAATAGCCGCCACTGCTGCTCCAATCAAAGCAACGAGGACAAGCGCGATCACAGCAGGCTTCAAAAAGCGCGAACCACTGTCAGTCGCGGGCGCGGCGGTGCTCAGTTTCTCTACGCCGTCATCATCCTCCTCAATGACGATGTGTGCGCGGGAGTGTTCCTGGACTATCAGCGTCTCGGTGTCGCTGGGGACCTGAACTACCTTCGGGATAAAGCGATAACCACGGCGCGGCAACGTCTGAATGAATTTCTCACCGTTACCACTTTCTCCCAGGGCTTCTCTTAGCTTGTAGACGTTATGCGAGAGATTGGCTTCTTCCACGAAGCTGTCCGGCCACACCGACTTCATTAAATCGTCCTTAGTAACGACATGACCTTCGCTTCGGACGAGCACTAACAACAGATCAAAAGCTTTTGGGGTGAGCGGCACCAGATCGTTGCCGCGAAAAAGAACGCGCTCAGAGGCATCGATGCGGAAGGGTCCAAACTCGTAAAAACGGTAGGAATTGCTGCTCATTTGCGGCTCTCAGAACTCGGCGAGAACTCTCTCAGAAATAAACGAAAACTCGCAAAGGACTTATTTGGCTGTCGCAACGTAGTCTGCGCCGCGATTTGAAATCGAAAAGAGAGTAGGGGAATTGATGCGACGGAATCTTAAACCGCTCCCGACCAATGCGGCAATACAAAAGTCAAAAATGGAACTATTTGTGACCGCGCAAGCAACTCCCCGAAAGGCGGTATCGCCACGAAGAGAAGAGTAGAAATAACGGTCGAAAGGCATCGCCTAGTGATCACGAACCAGACCGATTCGTCGGCGCGGACTGAATGCGAAAGCTGCGGTGAACGCGTACCCATGGTCACGCCTGACGAAGCAGCGCAGATCAGACAAGTCAGCACCCGCGCGATATTTCGAGGGCTCGAAAACGGAGAATTGCATTTCACTGAGACCGAGAAAGGTTACCCGTTGATTTGTCTTAATTCTCTCAACCATGAAAACAGTCTGCTGGATTTGCAAGCCGATATCGCCGCCATCTCCCCAGGCTCATTCCAGCAGCGTGTGATGAAGCGAATATTCAAACGGCCTCAACGCCAGAAGGGTAAATCATGAAACACGCAAAATTCTTTTCCATCGTCATGCTGTTGTTTGCCGCAACTGCAATCGAGATTAGCGCGCAATCACAGGATCGGGACAATCCAACACCGCTTGCTGCAAACTCTATCAAAGGCAACGGCATTGGCAAGAAGGTCGAATACTACTACGGCTTTTCTGCCGGACCGGGCGAGATCGTGATCACAGTGGATCTGAAAGCGAAGTCTGGTTCCACGAATGCAGACGTTGAAATCTTTGATGCAGAAGCAAGCAAGATTTTTTATTACTACCCAAACGCTACTACGCAGAATGAGCGCGCCGTCAAAAAGATAACGCTCAATGACAAACAGACACTCACCTTGCGAATTGCACTCGACAGCAGTGCTGGAGAGTATGCGATTAAACTCGCAGGTGCGGTGGACCTGGCTGCTGCGCCAACTGCCGACCCGACGGCTTCTGTAATCACTCCCGATCCAACCGGCACGACCCCACCGGCGGATGCAGCCGCTCAGCCACCGACGGAAACGCCTGCCGTCGACGCGTCGGTCGTGCCGACTCCAGACACTTCGGTTGCAAAACCAGGCAAAGGCAGCAAGTTTGATCTGGGAGTAAATCTCCTGCAAACGGTTGGCACTCACTTTGGCCTGCCTACCTCCGGAATGCTGCACATCATCATGAAGGACGGCACCACGCAGGACGTCGATCTCAGCAAAGTGAAGTCCGCGTCAGTAACCAAGCAATGAAGAGAAACACCTAAAACTAGTCGAGAGTCTTCTCAACATAAGGAGTAGAGATGAAAACCAAAGTAATTACGACAATCGTGCTTTTCGTTTTGAGTGTGACCGGTAAATTTTATGCGGTCGCGCCGGCGCCAACCAAGGTCGACTTACGCACCAACATAACCAACTTCAATATTCCGGTTAAGTCTCAGGGCAGCCGCAATACCTGTTCGGTCTATGCTTCCACGTTTCTCCTGGAGTACGAAGCGGCAAGAGCTTCCAACCAGAAAGGAATCGATTATTCCGAAGATTATCTGAACGCCGTTACTGACATCGTTAAAGGATCCAAGGACGACGGCGACTTCTTCAACAACGTGCTCAACGGCTACCTAAAATTTGGGACGGTGGACGAATCAGATTTTCCAACCGATACCAAAAGCTATGATCCCAACAAGTTGCCCTCCGATTCGTTGCTGAATGATGGCAAGGCGAACGTGAAGTATGTTCCGGTTTTTATTAAGAGCATTCCCGCTACCGGCGAGCCCTGGGGTTTGAGCGACGAAAACATTGCGCAGATCATTGCCCAACTTGATGCAGGAAGACCGGTCGCTGCCGGCTGGCGACTCGCTAAAGGCGGCACCATCGAAAATTCGAAAGTCCTGGGCGTAGATGCCTGGAGCAAGAATGTCATGAAAACGCCCCTCGACTTCGTCGGACATTCAATGGCAATCGTGGGCTATGCCAAGGGCACTCCGAGCGAAGGGGGTTATTTCATCATTCGCAACAGCGGCGGCGCGGATTGGGGCGATAAAGGGTACTGGTACTGCACCTTCGATTTTGCCAAACAGAACATCGCCGACGTCTTTTACTTCAAGCCAAAGCCTCGCGACCTGCGAGTACAACTGCCGCGACCGATTTACCAGCCGGTCCCACACTACATACACCTCAACACTCTGCGGCAAATTCCATTGCGCACCAAAACGAACGTGATCATTTTGCAGAAGCCAGGTTCGTGAACTCTATCCCATAAAAGGAGTACCCAGATGAAACGAAGCACACTAATCAGCGTCGCGTTCGCAATACTCATGATCGCCCTCGCGGCGACACCTCGATCGCTTGCGCCCGTCGGCGCGAGGACAGTTCTCGAGCCGCAGGAGGTGGCAACGGTGCCCTTCTACCGGCTCTTCGCGCATACGACCGGCATCCACTTCTACACCATTGATGTAAATAGAAAACAGGAAGCAATGGGCGGCGGTTGGTCGTCTGAGGGTGTCGCCGCGCACATCCTGAATCAACAGGCGCCCGGAACAGTTCCGCTTTACGTGTTGGTCACAAACTACCGCTTTGACAAAGAGCGAACGCATGGCGACGCAGTCTTCGGCTACACCACCAACGAGCAGGAGAGGGACACTCTTCTGAATAGTCCCTACACCAGTGCGATGTTGGGCGGCGCCGTGTATGGAGGTTCCAAATGGATATTAGACGCCACTGGTATTGCCGGATATATCGCGGCCACCCCACTTCCCGGAACGGTCCCATTGTACCGGCTCTATCATCCGCCCGATTTTGGACCGGATGAAACCGAGGATCATTCCATAATCGCAATGGCTAATTTTTCACACTTTCGGCGGTGCCTCTTTAACGCGTACGACAATTTGTACACCACGAATGAGAAAGAGAAGGCGAGCGCGCTAAAACTTCACGGTTACAAGTTCGTACGCATTGAGGGCTACGTGTGGCCGCAGCCGACTACGGTGTCGATGCTGCCGCCGGCACCGCCGAAGCCGGCAGGTCCCAAGATCGTTCCAGGCAGCAACCCGACGGCCAATCCAGATACAGATCTCCTGAAGGGGGGTTGCACGCGGACCGGCGTGGGCTCGTACAACTGCCCGACGGTCAGTGGTTACGAGGCGTGTCAGGCATACAAAAAGAATGGAAAGGTACAGGCTTGTGCGACCAATGCCGATCTGTCCAAGCAAGCGGCGATGGATAAGGAACTGTTCAGTCTTGGCTGCACGCGTTTCCTGGGCAGACCTGACGAGTTCATCTGCAAGACGCAAAAGTCCTTCGACGCATGCGAGGTACACCGCAAGAACGCAAGTGCGAAAAGATGCGCGATGGCAAAGCAGTAGTCGAGGCAGGAGGCCAGAACAGAGGTCAGAAGTCAGAAGTCAGAGGTCAGAGGTCAGAGGGCGGACGTTCAGATACGTCCGAAGCGACCGCGGATTTAGCTGACGAGTATTCACTAGTTCTCATCTGCCAGCTTGGAATGCTTCAACTCGTTGTTCTGACTTCTGACCTCTGACCTCTGATCTCTGACTTCTGACCTCTGACCTCTGACCTCTGACTTCTGATCTCTGACCTCTGATCTCTGACCTCTGAATGTGGGCCTGCCCGCGCTTTCCGGCGAATGAAAGAGCGGGGGTAAACCACCTTCCCAACTGCACGCTCTGTTGGTTGAACTTTTATTCTGGCGGTAAACACCACCGTTCCCAACTGCACGCTGTTCTGCTTGAACGTTCTTCTGCAAGAAGAAAGAGCGGCCCTTCCCAAGTCACCACACGCGCACGCGCGCTTCAGGCGGCAGGTAGAGTTTCCTTCCCGGTTGAATGTTGAATGCCGTGTACCAGGCGTCGAGGTTACGCACCGTGTCGGCGCGATATTGATCCGGCGCATGACCATCCGTCGCTAACAAGACTCGCAGGAACTCGGGACGAAGCTTGTTACGCCAGCTTTGACCGTACGCGATGAAGAAGCGTTGATCATCGGTGAATCCGTTCTTGTTTCCTGAAGGCTTGCCCGCATACGCAGTGCGATAAGCGTCATACGCTGCCGAAAGCCCCGCCACGTCGGCAATGTTCTCGCTCAACGTAAGCTTGCCGTTCACATGCAGTCCTGGAAGCGGCTCGTAAGCGTCATACTGCGCGGCCAGGCGATCGGCAGCGGCATGAAAGTGTTCCAGGTCCTGCGGCGTCCACCAATTCAGCAGCCGGCCATAAGCGTCGAACTGACTTCCTGTATCGTCAAAGCTGTGACTGATCTCGTGGCCAATGGTAGCCCCAATGCTGCCATAGTTTTCGACGTCGTCGGCGGTGGGATCGAAAAACGGCGGACTCAAAATCGCTGCCGGAAAATTCAAACCGTTTTGAATGGGCAGGTTCAGCGCATTCACCGTCTGCGGAGTCATCCACCATTCAGTCTTGTCGACCGGCTGCCTCAGTTTGGACAGCGTCCACTGATAATTGAAAATCGCCGTCCGCTGCGCGTTGCCTAATGGATCATCGCGCAGAATTTTCAGGCCTGCGTAACTGCGCCAGTGTTCCGGATAGCCAACTCCAACATACAACGTGCTGAGTTTTGCTTTCGCTTTTGCTTTTGTGGCCGGCGTCATCCAGGTGAGATTGTCGATGCGTTTGCCGAATGCGGCGACGATGTTCTTTACCATCGCCTGAATCTTCGCTTTGGCCTGCGGCGGAAAATATTGCTTCACATAGAGCTCGCCCACGGCATCGCCCAGAGCATTGCTGGTACTATTCACCCCGCGCTTCCAACGGTCCGACTGTTGCGGAATGCCGTTGAGCGTGGTGCTGTAAAACTTGAATCGTTCGTCAGCGAATTGTTTCGGCAGCAAGGCCGACGAGCGGTCAATGGCGCGAAATGTCAGATACTCTTTCCAAGCATCGAGCGGTTGGCTCGCGACGAGCGCGGAGATTCCCGTCACTGCGCCGGGATGCCACACCACAATTGTTGGTTGAGCCGAGAGACCGGCGGCTTTGAAGAACCCGGTCCAATCCATTCCCGGTGCCTTCTTCGCGAAGTCCTTTACCGGCCAGGGATTGTTTGCTTTCTGTATGTCGTTCGAGTCCGTCCGCGTCGCGTGAACCGTGGCGATCATTTTTTCCAGCTCGTAGATCCGCGCAGCCTTAGCCTCGGCATCAGCGAGCTGCGCCAGTTTCAGGACGGTAACGATGTGTTCGCGATACTTGGCTTGCAGTTCGACATCGTCCTTCTCAGTGTTCAGATAGTTGTCGCGATCCGGCAAACCCAAACCACCCTGCAAAAGATAAGGCACGTTGTGGGTAGGATTGTTGAGGTCTGGTGAGACCCAAATACCAAATAAACGATCGGTATAGAAGTTTGTGGCGTTGAGCGGGTCAACGTCGGCGCGCAATTGCGAACCGAGCACGCGCGCGAGTGCAGCCTTGTCGGCGATGCTGTTTATTTCATCCAGCTCAGGTTTGATTGGAGTAAGCGCTTTCTTTTCGATCGCGTCCTCGTTCATGAAAGCGTCGTAGTAATCGCCGATCTTTTTCGCTTCCGGATCGTTTGATTTGCCGGCACCTTTAATCAGGTCCGCGGTGCGCGTGCGAACTTTTTCAGCGACTACGTTAACGGCTCCGTAGGATGGACGGTCCGCAGGAATCTCCGCGGTCTTCAACCAGCCGCCATTCGTATAAAGAAAAAAGTCATCGCCGGGATCTACGGACTTATCCATGCCGGCGAGGTCGATCCCTTGCGCGCGGCTGGAAACGAGGCCATTGCCGTTGGCCAGCAGCACGGCCAGTCCAAGGACCGCGATCAATAAGAAGTTAATACGCTTATTCTTCATCATTATTAAATCCTCAATTTGGCGCTTTAGTTTGCGAAGGGAGAAGAAGAGTTTAGATCGTGGGAATGAGGGATGTCATTTGCGGGGGAGCACAGATCATTGGTCGTTAATCATTTGAGATTTCTCATTTGTCATTTTGGACTCGACGCCTTGCCCGCTGTGTTGATTAAGAGCGGGGGGATAAACCATCCTTCCCAACTGCACGCTGTCCTGCTTGAACTTTTATTCAGCGAGACGAAAGCGCCTGTGCTAAAAAATACTCCTCGCCCGTTTGGACCATTTCCCTTCCCAATTGCGCGTGATCAGGTAACGGCATTGCTATAGAATGGCGGCCTTCGAAAAAGCCAATCGCGTCCTTCTTTCGAATGAGGACGCCGGAATGCCGTTCACCAGCGCAAATTAACGGTTTGCGTACACACAGATGCTAACAAACACGCAAAGTAAGTTTGCGCTACGAGTGGGCGCAACAGCCAGAAAGGATAGTCGATGAAAGTCCAACGACTCGTTTTTGTAACTCTTGTTGCTTGCCTCGCTTCAAGCTTTAATCAAAACATTTTCGCGCAGGAGCAAATGGCCGGTGGCCACGTTCACTACAAAGAACCGGCACAACCATCCGTTTCGCCCACAGGCGCGCTCGCGCCTCGTCTGCAAAAGCTTGGCAGCCACACTTTCCCCGTATCAACCAGAAATCCCCGGGCGCAACTATTCATGAATCAGGGCTTGAATCTGTCGTATGCATTCAATCACGCAGAAGCCGGTCGCGCATATCGTGAAGCGCAGCGGCTCGATCCCAATTTGGCGATAGCGTATTGGGGCGAGGCCTTGGCGCTTGGTCCAAACATCAACGCGCCGATGGATCCGGCCAATGAGCCTAAAGCGCTCGAAGTAATTAAAAAAGCGGTCGCGCTGAAAGCCAAAGCTTCGCCGCGCGAGCGCGCTTTGATTGATGCGCTGGTCGAACGATACTCGGGCCGGGCTGAAGATCGCCGGGCTCGCGACGTCGCCTATGCCGATGCCATGCGCAAAGTGCATCTTCAATTTCCAAACGATCAGGACATCGCGATGCTCTACGTTGAATCAGTGATGGACCTCCGGCCGTGGGGATACTGGACGCGTGATGGCTCGCCTTATGAACGCACCACGGAGATCGTTGGGCTGACTGAAAAGATCATCGCGCAGAATCCGAAGCACCCGGGCGCGTTGCATCTTTACATTCACCTGATGGAAGCGTACGAGCCGGCCAAGGCGGAAGCAGCGGCCGACCGGCTGCAAACGCTGATGCCCGCTGCCGGACACATGGTGCATATGCCGGCGCATATCTATCAACGCGTGGGCCGCTATGCCGATGCTGCACGCAGCAATGAACTGGCGATCGCCGCCGATGAAGATTACATCTCGCAATGTCGGGCTCAGGGCCTTTACCCGATGGCCTACTACCCGCACAACCTCCACTTTCTGTGGTTTGCGGCGACAGCTGATGGCCGCAGTAAGCTGGCGATCGAAGCTGCTCGCAAAACCGCATCAAGAGTAGACGATGCTACGTTGCAAGCAGTGCCACTGCTCGCCGGTTTCCGGGTCGTGCCTTACTTTGCTTTAACGCGTTTCGGTAAATGGGACGAAATGCTGGCCGAGCCCGAACCGCCAGACACGAGCGCATACCTGCGAGGCCAATGGCATTACGCAAGAGGCACCGCCTTTCTAGGCAAGGGTCAAACAAGTGAAGCCGAGCAGGAACTGGCGAAGCTGAATGAAATAATGGCGGACAAATCCCTCGACCACCCGTTGTTCTCGCCAAATACCGGTCGCGCAGTGCTTTCGATCGCGCAGGAAGTTCTCTCAGGAGAGATCGCTGCGGACAAAAAGGATTTCGATCAAGGCGTGGCGCATCTCGAGCGCGCGGTGCGTTTGGAAGACGCTCTTGTTTACACCGAGCCGGCAGAGTTCCACTTCCCACCTCGTCACGCGCTAGGCGCAGTACTCCTGGCAGCGAACCGCGCGCCGGAGGCCGAAACGGTTTACTGGGAAGACCTGCGGCGCAATCGCG
>DATENN010000271.1:0-13403 GCA_035275045.1 Pyrinomonadaceae bacterium | reverse complement strand
CCAAGGCGAAGCAATGCGACTTCATTCTTTTTTCCGATCTTGCGCTTAAGACTTCTGCCGCGAAGAAGATTGGTGGCATGTTCGGTCGAGTTGCAGGGGTAGGCGGCGTGGACAAGACGGAAGCAAAGATTGATTTCCGATTAGTTGTGCCGGGCCAAAGCTCACCGCGATTGCAATCGTCGACGACCGCGAAAGAGGAAGGCGATGAAGCAAGCGCGACGACCGCCATCAGCGCCGAGGCAAAAGCTGTGGCGCGGAGCGTCAAATCGTCTTAGTGGCATTGAGTGGCACAGCCTTCAGTCTGTGGATCAAAAATCTTCACGGCGTCGCTGATGCGACGGAGGCGGGTGTTTGTTGATGTGCTCGCCGCGTTGAAAGACGACACTAAACTGATGGCGACGCAAACCGTTGCTTTAGTTCTTGGTCTTCTCGCCTTTTGCTTTTCGTTGTTGCACAACTTCAGGTGGCAGTTTCGACGCCGCTTGCACAATTGTTTCGGCGTTGTCGATCAGTTGCGAGAAGTTGCTCGTTTCGGTTGGGCTCTTGGCACTGCTTTCGAGGGGCTTGAGTTGATCGAGCACCCGAGTCGCTTCCGCCGCGAGTTTGCGAAGGGCCTTTGGCAATGCCGGGTTATTTTCATCTCGCAAGCTCACGTCATCCACGTTCGTAATTGCCTCATCAAAAATTCCGGCAATATCTCCGACAAGGTCGGAACGCGTCCCTTCCGGCGATTCTCCCCACAGCTCGGCATCCGCTTTGTCCTTCTTCGTGGGAACAGGTTTTTGGCCGCTGATAATCATCAGGCGCCGATCAATTGCTTTTATGAACACGTCAATTCGCTTATCGAGCTCCTGCGCGTCCTTCACTAGATCGACTTCTTTCGCCGTCAAGTGGTCGCGACCTTGCGGCTGCTTCGCATGCAGTGATCCCGCCAGCGCTATTACGAGGCACAGGGGAGTGATGAAATTCAGACTTCGTCTAGTCATGGTTTCTTGCGAGGGGCCTCATTGTTCTGTAATTTCGCAGCGCCCTTTTCGTCAGTCGGACGATCGCGAACTACCGTATGCCCGTAAAATGAATTGAGTGCTTCCGTACGCCCATGACGGGCAAATTCTTCAATCTCTTTTATCCAAACCGCATAAGAAGCCGGCGTGGCGCGCCGGATAATACTAAAGCGTGGACCCTGGGCGCGCAGGCTCAATTCGACGCGCTTGTAAAGATCGCGCGTTTTGTTGCTGTCCTGTTTTAACTCTCCCAGATAGGTAAACAGATCTTCCACGATCGCTCGATACTGGCCGGCTTCGGCAGCAGCTTCGTCGTAGCCCTGCTGCCTGGTTTTGTTTTCGCAATTTGCAAGATGTAGTTCAGCCAAATCCAATGCAGCGCGCACTCGGGCTTTCGAATCTTTCGCTGAATCGAGTGTCATTCGATCCTGGCGGGAGATTATCTTCAGTGGCGGCGGCGCCGCCTGGTCCTGAAGGCGTGCCTCCTGTGCGACTGCCGTGCAAGCGCAAAAAGCAACCAGCAGAGCGCTAAGATGAGTAAATTGAAACGTCATGTTAAGACCGTTGTAACGCTATGGCTTCCCGTTGCCAGCTGATTTGTTTTTTACACCCTCACCGCGCTGAATCTGTCGACGCAACGAAGGCAGCCGCAGCTTCACTTTCCCGATCTCGAGTTGATACTGTTCCGGATTGGCCTGCGAAAGGAACAATTCATAAGCAGCCAGTGCGTCTTTGTATTGTCCAAGATTATCCCGCGCTGTAGCAATGAAATAATGAGTCACGACCAGATCCGGCTTTGCCGCCAATAACCACTCATACTCAACCAGCGAATCGGCAAACTGTTTGAGCTCGTAGAGTGCTGTTGCCAGATTTGCATGCGCCGCATAGTTGCCGGGTACTGCGCGAATCACCTGGCGCAATATTGTGACAGCGTCTGCGAACCGGCGCGCTCTAACCAGAGCAGATCCATAACCGGTTGCAAATTCTGCATTCGCAGGTTCAAGGTCGAGGGCGCGGCGATAGTAATCGAGCGATCGGCTCGGATCTTCTGTGCGGTAAGAAGCGCCGAGTTGTGCCAGCAACGATGCGCTCCGCGGATTTTTCTTAAGCAGTGCTTCTAAGGCCGCGCGGGCTTTGGTTGGATCGTCACTGTTCGCCGCCTCGATCTCTTCAGCAGTGCCGACCACGCCTCCTGACTTCGGGACGTTAGCCGGAATTCCGGCGAGTCGTGCTACGCGCTCTGCGTCATTGTGCAAACCGGCCGTCGCGTATGCAGCCGCAATGCGACCCAGATCATTTTTGCTAATCGATGATGCGCCTTCCGCGTTCTTTAGATCGTCGATAGCCGCTTCGCGCGCGTTCAGCGCGATGCGAATCTCGGCACGTTCGATTAATGCTTGAAGGTTTCTTGGATCGATTTCCAGCACCCGAGTGAGACTGGCAACCGCTGCCTGCGAATCGCCTGTGCCTCGTTCGGCCAAAGCGCGAATGAACCAGGCGGCCGCACCTGCGTCGGGTTCCGCCGTCGCTTGTTTTGCGACCAGCAGCGCAGCACTTAAATCATTTCGCTTTGAAAGTAAGCCGCCGAGCTGCTGCAAAACCGATGCGTTGTGCGGATCGATTAATAATGCCTGTCGAAGCGCAGACTCCGCTTCTTTATCGCGATCGAGACGAACCAACAATGCACCGAGCGCCGCATAGGGCAACGCCCAATCTTTGCGCAATTGAATTGCTCGCTTCAGACCTGCCTCTGCGTCGGCGAGCCGGCCAAGTGACGTCAGGGCGTTCGCGCGTTGAAATTCAGCCTCCGGAAATTCGGGCTTCACCTTGATTGCTTCGTCGTAAAACTCGAGCGCCAAATTGTATTGTTCAGTCTTGTCTTCTGCCTTAGTCGCTGCTTCGGCGCGCGCGTGAGCGTTTTGTCCCTGTTCGAAAAGTTTGACCGGGTCGGCATCGCCAAACGCGTCGGTTTGCGCGACGGCTGGTTGGACCAGCGCGCAGCAACAAAGCACAAGAGTAACCACCTGCTTACGATGGCGCGATGGCGACAAAGTTGTTGAACCAAACATGGATCGTCTGCGGAACAAGGTAAGAAAAACTGAGGAGAGCCAGATTCTAGCATTCACTAAACCGCGCCGTCCAAACTGACGTGTGTAGTGAGCGATCATGAGATGCATTCCCAGGGCAGGCGTTTGATTTCGTTAACGCAAGCCTGCTGAGTTTGCGTCGTCGTTAGAACCTATCCAACAATCGCAAACAACAGTGAGCAAATTAGACCACTACCTCCGCCAGAGGCGTGGTTGCGGTCGTTGGATGCATGCGATACCATTATTTTTGTAATCCCAGTCCAACTAAAGTGATAGACATGTTGCTCGCTGCGCGTGTCTTGCTGCGGAGAACGCATCGTTGAGCACGCACGAGACTGAAATCCCACAGATAAACAGCCCGTGTGCGGTTCAAGCCGACGAGGTGATCTCCAACAAGGAGCAAAAACTGAGCGCGCTACTTCGCGACATGGCTTCTGTAATTGTCGCCTATTCAGGCGGCGTCGACAGTTCTTATCTTGCTTACGTGGCTACCAGAGAGTTGGGCCACAATGCAATTTGCATCACCGGCGAATCCGCGAGTTTGCCTTCCGCCCAGCGAGAGATGCTCCGGACGATCGGTGAACAGTTCAGTTTGAATCACGAGTTAATTGAAACGAACGAACTGGATAATGCGAATTACGTTGCCAATGACGGCAGCCGTTGTTACTTCTGCAAGGACGAGTTGTATAGCCGGCTTTCGACAATCGCCGAGCGTCGCGGCGTTGCCTTCATAGTAGATGGTTCGACGCTGGACGACGTTGGCGATTACCGGCCCGGGCGGGTTGCGGCGGCGGAACACGCTGTTCGCAGTCCGTTAATCGAAGCGGGAATGACGAAATCAGATGTCCGCCAGTTAAGCGCGCGCGCGGGGTTGCCGACCTGGGACCAGCCTGCCAGTCCGTGCTTGTCGTCGCGAATTGCATACGGCTTGCCGGTCACGATTGAACGACTGTCGGAAGTGGATCATGGTGAACAGATTCTTCGCGAGCTGGGTTTCAAAGAATTTCGTGTCAGGCATCATGACAATTTAGTACGACTTGAAATCGCGCGTGCGGAAATGCCTCGCGCGTTAAATATCGAAATTGTTGACGAGTTGGGCCGGCGTTTTCGCGAGCTCGGCTTTAAGTATGTGACATTTGATTTGAATGGTTTTCGCAGTGGCGCGATGAATGAAGCACTACCTCCGACAACCAGTGAAGCATGATGTTCGGGCGACGATACTCCGTCACCCGTAGTCACATTTTCAAAAGTTTTGGAGATGGCCCATGGTGAGTATGCAAAACTCAGTGTTCGTTGACGATATCCGCGAAATCAAGGAAGAGAATCCATTCGAGTCAATGATGTCGCGATTCGATCGCGCGGCGCAGTTACTGAATCTCGATCCCGACTTGTATGCCGTGATGCGCGTGCCTAACCGCGAGCTCAAGGTTTACATACCGACAAAAATGGATTCGGGGCGCATCCAGGTGTTTGAGGGTTATCGCGTCCAACACAACTTCGCGCGTGGTCCAGCGAAAGGCGGCATCCGTTATTCACCCGACGTCAGCCTTGATGAAGTGCGCGCGCTGGCGGCATGAATGACGTGGAAATGCGCCGTAGTTAATGTGCCGTTCGGTGGCGCCAAGGGCGGCATTATTTGCGATCCACAGCAAATGTCGGTGGGCGAACTCGAGCGCATGACGCGACGCTATGCGTCCGAACTGCTCGATTTCATTGGACCGGAGAAGGATGTGCCGGCGCCTGACATGAACACGAATGAACAGACCATGGCGTGGATCATGGACACCTATTCAATGCACGCTCGGCACACGGTCACCGCTGTTGTGACCGGCAAGCCCATCGATCTCGGCGGTTCATCGGGCCGTCGTGAAGCCACGGGCCGCGGCATTCTGTTCGTGATCAATGAAGCAGTGAAGAAATTCGGTATGACACCCGCGAGCACTAGGGTGGTGGTCCAAGGTTCGGGAAACGTCGGCGGTATTGGTGCACGATTACTGCACGAAGCTGGTTACAAGGTCGTTGCGATTTCGGACATTCATGGTGGCATCTACAATCCCGATGGCATCGATATTCCCGCGGCTCTGCAACATCTTTACAGCACGCGGTCATTTGAGGCTTACAAGGGAGTGGACCGCGTGTCTAATAGTGAGTTACTTGAACTGGAATGCGACGTGCTTGTTCCCGCCGCGACCGAGAACCAGATAACATCTCAAAACGCAGATCGAATCAGGTGCAAGGTACTGGCGGAAGGGGCCAACGGACCAACCACGGCTGCCGCTGATCAGGTACTACACGAGAAGGGGATTTTTGTAATTCCGGATATTCTGGCAAATGCCGGAGGCGTCACAGTCTCCTATTTTGAATGGGTCCAGGACCGGATGGGCTATTTCTGGCGCGAGGATGTGGTGAATCAGCGCCTGCAGGATACGATGGTCGCCAGCTTCAACGATCTCTGTCGCTATGCCGACGCGCATTCAGTTGATACCCGCACCGCTGCCTACATGTTAGCCATCGACAGAGTGGCCTATGACACGCGGATGCGAGGCATCTATGCGTGACGGAAAAAACATAAAGAAAGTTAGGGTTAAGGCGTCAAAAAGTCTTGATTTCCCCCAAAAGGTAGAGTATGGTCTGGCTTGATTTTGTACCGGTATAAGTGTGGTGAATTTCCAACTACAGCAGAGGTTTGAGCGCCTAATCGTTCATCTAACCGCACTTTTTCATTGTAAGTCTGTTCCGATAGTCTTCGTGACGAATAGGGAGTGCAACTGACTGGTCCTGTAGAGGCCGCAGTGGTCCTATTCGAAAATTGGTCGTTGCGCCATGCGTAAGCGGATGTCAGGCAAAGCCGGACTAACGCCGAGTCTGGCATAAACAAGGAAGTTTCAAATTACTCATTTCGCAGGAGGAATGCGATGAGACTCGCAACAAGGGCGCTCATTCTTGCGCTCGTTACATTGGTCTTATGTGCGGCCGTATCAGCACAACATTTACGGGATCCAAATGATTCCAAGAATCAGTCGCCGGCAGTAGGCACCGGTGGAACCGAAGGTGGTCCCACTGGATTGTTTACGTTGTATGACGGAGACACGATACGCCGCGGTGAGTTTACGTTTAGTATCGCGTACAGCAATTTCGATCGCGATCCAGGTAACGTAGACCTAGTGGAAGTGCCCTTAAGCTTTAATATCGGTGTGAACGATCACATAGAGTTGTTCTTTAAGACGACGGGCTACCGAGGGCTTCACGTTAACAATCCGCAGAACTTGTCGAGTTTCTATCTGCCAAACTCACAGCTGTTCTACGGAACCACGCTCTGTACCGGTCGCGCAATTATTTTGGCGCCGATTCGGGTGAGCGGCACAACCGGAATTACCAGCCCGGTTTACCGCCCGCGCGGCGCGCCCTGCGATATCGGTGGTCAGCCGTTAGTGCAATTTCCGTTTGTCGGCGGTGTAGGGCCAAACTTCGGCCTGACCGGCAACAATATCGCCCCACCGTTTGTTAGCCAGTTGGGAACGCCTTTTGGCGGCGGTGGAAATTTCTCGGGAGCTTCGTTCTTCCCAGGCATTGGATCGACAGTCGGAAGTATCCTGCCAGGCATCGTTCTAACCACCCGAGTCATTCCGGCTAACTTAACGTTTGCTGCATTGACCGTTCCTGATCTCGCCACGATTGAACCGGCGTACCTGCCGGATGCGCCGTTTATTAACCGGCTTTATGGCGAATCAACTTTCACGTCGTTTACAGTGGGCGCAAAGATTCGGTTAACAGCCCCGGACAGCGCCCTCGGCGCCGGTATCATTCCGTTCTATCGCTGGTATACGGATAGGGCGAATGGCCCGTCGGGCTTCAATGAAATGCAACGCGGCGCCGGTCCCGGCGCAGGCCTTGGTGACTTTGGTCTGGTCGGCTTTGTTTATGGCAGGTTGAGCCACGCCGTCGGCGTTAGCGCCAACGTTGGCTACATCCTGAACAGCAATCCGAAGAGCAAGCCCATGGGTCCCGATGTAGTTCTTCTCGATCGTCCGAACGAAGTGATGGGCGGGTTGGCACTGGACTTCCCAGTGACCCGACACGTTGAGATCATCGGCGAAGTTAAGGGAACGAAATACATTGGCAGTCGCACGCCGAACGCTTTCAACAACAATCCAGTCGACGCGCTCGGCGGCATCAAAATCTTCCCGGATCGCTGGTGGGGATTTGGCGCGGCTTATCGTCGTCACCTGAACCAACAGGACAGCGACCATTTCAACAATGGCCTGCCCGCGGGTTTCAGACCTTCGGATGATCCGAACGGCTTCATCGGCCAGTTCTGGATTGGTCATCGCAACCCGAGAACCTTGCCGCCGCCGCCAAATGCAGCGCCGACGGTAACCATCTCGACTTCCAGTGCTTCAATCACACTGCCGTGTCCGGAAGGAACCAGTTCCGAGAGCTGTACGCCAAGCTCGAGTCGTTCGATTGATTTGACTGCGAACGCAGTCGATCCGGACAACGACACGCTGCTGTACACCTGGTCAGTAACAGGTGGCCGCCTGTCAGGCGATGGCCGTGCAGTTACCTGGGATTTGTCAGGCGTCACCGCCGGTACCTATACCGTGAGTGTCGAAGTGAATGACGGTAACGGTCACACCGTCCCGTCCACTGCGACCGTAACGGTTGCCGAATGTACTGATTGCCGGCCGCCATGCCCGACAGTGTCAGTGAACTGCCCGACATCAGTTGATCCAGGCGCAGCCATCACGTTCAGCTCGAACATTACGACGAGCGCCAACGTGACTTACAACTGGTCAGTGTCGGCAGGAACAATCTCGAGTGGTCAGGGAACTTCGACCATCACGGTTGATACAGCCGGATTGGGCGGACAGACTGTGACCGCTACAGTTGAGATTGGTGGACTTGATCCAGCTTGCTCGCGAACTGCATCGTGCTCGACGTCGGTGTCAACGCCGCCGGCAGCACCACGCAAGTTTGACGAGTACGGCAACATCCGGTTCAACGACGAGAAGGCTCGTCTCGACAACTTCGCCATTCAGTTACAGAACGAGCCAGGTTCCCAGGGCTATATCATTGCCTACGGAAGCTGTGCTGGTGAGGCTCAGGCAAGAGCAGATCGCGCTAAGGACTACCTGGTCAACACGCGCGGTATCGATGCCGGCCGCATTGTAACGATGGATGGTGGTTGCCGGTCTGACCTGGCTGTTGAGCTGTGGATCGTACCTTCGGGTGCGACGCCGCCAGCGGCAAGTACTGACAACATCATTTCACCTTGTCCGGAATGCAAGAAGACGACACCGCGCCGCAGAACGCGACGAGGCCGTCGTGGGGACGAGGAATAATGATCAACTAAATGCGTTTTCTTAAATGAAGACGCAGAAATCCGAAGCGGGCGACGTTGGATTCAACGTCGCCCGCTTCGCTTTTATACAGTTACAACTGCTATGAGCGCGTCGGCATCGAAAAGAGTCGTATTGAGCAGTGCATACAAATGCCGGAACTTATATTAAACTTATACCGCGCCGCGCCCCCCGCGACATCTAATCTTGTGGAGTTGTATTAACGATATGATAAATGGATTGCGTAAAGTCGTTCTGCTGCTATTCGCGTTGTCCGCCTTGCCGCTAAGTTTTACCGCGCAAGGTGTGGCATTCGATTCGTCAACAGAGGTGGCTGCTGACGCAGCCAGTAAATACTCGGACGATTGGCGCGCGAATGGACCGCCGGGGGGCGACGTGCGCAGTTTGGTGGTCGATCCAAACAATGCGGATCGGTTCTACTTCGGAACTCTCGACGGACAAATTTATACTTCGGCTGACGGTGCGAAGACATGGCAGTTTCTGTACAACTTCAATAGACCGCGGCTGTTTGTAGATCACATCATCGTTGACCCCCGCGATTCGCGCGTCTTGTACGTGGCGGCGCATCGGCATAAAGAGGCGGGCGGCTTTTTCAAATCCACCGACGGTGGCCATCACTGGCGCGAGAGTCCCGAGCTAAAAAACGAGGCCCTGCATTCACTCACCCAAGCCGAAGCAAACCCCGACGTGTTAATCGCGGGAACGTTTAATGGCATTTTCCGGTCGGACAATTCCGGTGATAGCTGGACGCAGTTGCCGACTTATACCACGCCTGGTCTGGTCCATGTTGAATCGTTAGCAATTGATCCCCGCACCGCAAACACGATTTACGCCGGCACTTGGTACCTGCCGTACAAATCGACCGACGGCGGCAAAACGTGGCGTAATATCAAGAATGGCATCATTGACGACTCCGACATCTTTGCCATCGATATCGATCCCCGCGATCCAAACCACATCATCGCCTCCGCCTGTAGCGGAATTTACGAAACTCGTAGCGCCGGTGATAGCTGGAAAAAAGTCCAGGGCATTCCATCGCAGTCGCGGCGAACCCGTGCCATTCTTCAGCATCCTTCAATAGCCGGACTGGTCTTCGCCGGAACCACGGAAGGTTTTTGGCGCTCCGAACGTGGTGGGGACGCCGATTCATGGATGGTCACCACTTCCCGGCAACTCGAGATCAATTCAATCGCGGTTCACCCATCTCGGCCACA
The DNA here is from genome assembly GCA_035275045.1 of Pyrinomonadaceae bacterium. Taxonomy (GTDB): domain Bacteria; phylum Acidobacteriota; class Blastocatellia; order Pyrinomonadales; family Pyrinomonadaceae; genus PSRF01. Next base: position 3,738 of record DATENN010000271.1, on the reverse strand, counting down.
AACCGTTTACATCGGCACGAACAATTATGGAGTTATGGTGTCGTACGATGGCGGAAAGAATTTTGCTCCAACTAATACCGGCTACAGCGGTAGGTTCGCCAACGCGATAGTGACCGATCGTGAAGACCCGAACCGCGTGTATGCGGCAACGATCAATACGACGACCGGTGGCGGCTTCTTCTTTGTGAGCACTGACAATGGCGATACCTGGCGCCCATCGATGCGGAACATGCCGCCGCGATTGATCACATATTCGATCATGCAGGACGCGCGCGACGTGAACACAATTTACCTTGGCACAAATCTCGGAGTGTACAAATCGATGGACCGCGGCGCCTCGTGGGCGCCGGTTTGGACTGCGGCAGCGACTAAATCGACCAAGCCGCGTAGCACCAAACAAGCGCCGCTTGCCCGTCGTGCCCCAGCCAAACCCAACGAGACGATTCGCCGGGCTCAACTTGCTTTGAACCAAGCGGGATACAGCGTCGGCAAGCCGGACGGACGGGCCGGAACGCTTACCACTAAAGCGCTCAGAAAATTTCAGGGTGACAACCGTCTGCCGATGACTGGAAGGTTCGATCAGGCGACGCTGACAGCGCTGCATGTTTCAGGCGCCATCGAAGAAGCCGAATCAATCGTTTTGTCTGATGCAGTCAATACGCTGGTGCAGACGACCGACGCTACCACTGGCCAACCGATCATGCTGGCGGCAACAAACCTTGGCCTGTTCCGCTCTTCTGATCCAACTGCCGGCTGGCAGAAGCTCTCATACACCTCTGCATTTGATGCCAGAACAACTTGCGTCACGGTCGAGGCCAACGACCCGCAAACGATTTGGGTCGGCACCGCAGCGTCAGGCGTTCTGGTTACGTCCGATGCGGGCAAAACCTGGCAGCGGATGCAGGGCATTCCTACGGAGGCGCCGGTGAACGTAATCGCTCGGGATCCGCGGCGCCCCGGCTATATCTATGTTGGCACCAAGCAGGCGTTTTACATGACGCACGACGGTGGTTCGAATTGGAGCCGCCGCGGTGGCAATCTACCCTTCGGTGACTTCACCAGTATTTTGGTCAATCCGCGGAATACGGACGAAGTGTTCGCAGGAAATGCATATCAAACGGGTGAAGTCGGTGGCGGCGTGTATCGCTCACTAAATGCAGGTTCAACGTGGGCGCGAATAGATCCGAAAGAGAACCGGTTGCCGAGCCAAAGAATTTGGGCGCTGGCGTTCGATTCACAGAATCAGAACACCTTGTTTGTCGGTTCCCATTCCGCGGGCGTGTATGTTGTGCCGCGTGGCGCTGCGGGCTTATCGGCTGCCAGTCAATAACTGCGCGATCATTATTTCGCTCAAATAGATAGCGGTTTTTCTACGGCATGTCAGCACCTTGACAGCCGCTCATTTCCGCGTGTACATTGCGAGCCTACCCGGTAAGCGACTGGTGAGTGTCGGACCAAGCGGGTGACTACGGGCGCGCGGAAATCGAAACACATAAAAACCTCCTTTTCCAAATCTAACGGCTCGCATTCCTCGCAAGCTTCAACCCCGACATCATCGCCACGAACTAAGCGAGCGCCGCTTGGGTAATATTTTTTCGCATCGTGATAAGCGTGTGGAAAATAATCTCAGCTGGTGAATTTTATCCGGGACGGTTACAGGAGTTTGCATGGCTAGTGAAGAATCGCATTTAAACAAACAGGAAACAGACAACAACCCTTCTGCTGACGATCAACCAAATCCGACCCCATCGTCAGAAAACCAACCGGCACAGCAAGAACAGCCAACCGTCGCTGTAAAAGCCGACGAGGACGATGAACCGCGTGCGGGCGGTGACGTCGACTTTGGTCAACTGCTCGATCAGTTTGAACAGGAACAAGCGTCGCTGCAGGAAGGCGAAGTTGTTCGCGGCACTGTGGTGGGCATCAGCGAACGCGGCGTAGTGATTGACTTCGGTTACAAATCAGAGGGCATTGTTAATCCGGCCGAGTTCAGCGAAAACGGCGTGCTCGCGGTCAAACCGGGCGATGAAGTCGACGTGCTGGTAAAGAGTATGGAAACGGCCGACGGCCTGCCGGTGTTGTCACGAGCGGACGCGGTGCGCATGCGCGCCTGGGACGATCTGGAAAACGCTTATCGCGATAATACCAGCATCAAGGGACGGGTAATCGAACGCATCAAAGGTGGCCTGCGCGTCGACATCGATGGCATCGCTGCTTTCCTGCCTGGTTCGCAGGTTGATATCAGGCCGGTGCGCAATCTTGACTCGCTCCGCAACCAGGAAATTGAAGCCAAAGTCATTAAGCTAAATCGGAAACGATCGAACGTGGTGCTGTCGCGCAAGGCCGTTATCGAAGAAGAAAATGCGGGACGCAAAGGTGAAACCTTAGGTCACATTGAGGAAGATGTAGTCGTCGAAGGCCAGATCAAAAACCTTACCGATTATGGCGCGTTCGTAGATCTCGGCGGAGTCGATGGCTTGTTGCACGTAACCGATATGTCGTGGGGCCGCCTGCAAAATCCTAACGAGCTGTTCAAAGTTGGCGACACTGTTCAGGTAAAGGTGCTGAAGTTTGATAAAGAGCGCGAGCGGGTTTCGCTGGGCTATAAGCAGTTGTTACCCGATCCCTGGTCCAGTGTTGACGAGCGTTTCCCGATTGGCAGTCGCGTGCCCGGCAAAGTCGCAAGTGTCGCCGACTATGGCGCATTTGTTGAATTGGAAAATGGCGTTGAAGGCCTGGTCCATGTTTCCGAAATGAGCTGGTCCAAACGCGTCAAGCACCCGAGCAAACTCGTTAACCCCGGCGACAACGTAGAAGTCGAAGTCCTGAGCGTTGATCCTAAAGCGCGTCGCATTAGTTTAGGCATGAAGCAAATTCAGGATAATCCCTGGCAAACGCTCCATGAACGTTATCAGGTCGGCACTCGCGTGCACGGGCGCGTTCGAAACCTGACCGACTTTGGCGCATTTATCGAAATCGAAGATGGCGTCGATGGCTTGGTCCATGTTTCGGACATCTCGTGGTCGCGTCGCATTAAACATCCCAGTGAAGTTCTCAAAAAAGGGCAGGAGATCGATGCTGTTATTACCAGCATCGACGCCGAGAACCGCCGTTTGTCTCTTTCCATTAAAGATCTCGAACCGAACGCCTGGGATCGCTTTGTGACGGAACACAAACCGGGTGATGTGGTTAAGGGAAAGGTCGCGCGGTTTGCAAACTTCGGCGCTTTCATCGAACTCGATGACAATCTCGAGGGACTTTGTCACATCTCAGAACTTTCAGAAGAACACGTAGACAAGCCCGAAGACGTGGTCCAACTGGGCCAGGAGATGGACTTCAAAATCCTGCGAATTGATTCGGAAAACAAGAAAATCGGTTTGTCAGCGCGCGCTGTCGGCAAGGACGAACCGGTGATCGATACCAAGATCTATTCTTCCGAGGCGGGCAGCGGCATGGCATCGCTGGGTGAACTTGCTGATTTTGGTTTGAGCAGGACTGAACCCGAAGAAGAACCCAAATAGCGATACTGATAAACGCGGCCGTTACTGAATCTTGCCCGGCCTGATCGTTTCTGATAGTGTAAATCGCACTCCTCGCCAATCAGATTTGCACGATTCTTTTATAGCTTGGCCAGCTTTCTCAGCAGAGGTGATGCATGACAAAAGCAGAACTCGTCGAGGATGTCGCCGAAGCGGCAGAACTTACCAAGAAAGACGCCGAGCGACTCGTCGAAATTGT